>JAYVHC010000335.1:0-5191 GCA_043771575.1 Planctomycetia bacterium | reverse complement strand
TCCAGAGGTGTTGAATGGTCGGACTCGGTGGAATTTGTGCTCGAGCATGACGCACTCACGACGCTAGGTCCGTTACACAGGAAGAGTTGGCTGGATGAGGTTGGCGGTTTTCGTGTGGGTTTGCGTGCGGCACAAGAGCTCGACCTACACCTACGCTTGGCGGCGCACGGTTTTCGCTTCTTCCATATGCCGGATGCTTTATTTACGGTGAGGCGAACGGCGAGTAGCGTCTCAAGTAGTCCTGCAAAGACTTTGGAACAGTGGATTAACTTCATGCCGGATGTTATTGAAAAAATTGAGACGCGAGGAGAAATGACGGCCCATAGGAGAGCTGTTATCGCATCACATCTGGCGAGGGCAGGTCGTCAAGTTGTGCGTGACGGTGCTACGGACATAGGGTTGGCACTTTTGAAACTCGCACATGCTCTTGATCGCACCACCGCCGAACACTCTGCCTACAGCACGCCAGCACGCTGCCTCAAATTGATTGTAGGATCGGTGATGCTTGAGAGGCTGGTTAAAGCCTGGCGAAGATGTAATCAACGGTCAGTCGCGAAGGCTGTATAGCGTGTTCACGTTAGTTCGACTAATTGTTCGTGAAGATCACACTTCGATTTTCTCTTCGGTTTACATGCGTACGGCTACGCAAATGTATAAGCGGGGTTGGAAGGTCCAGTTCATCCTTTTTGCGTTTCTCGGACAATGGCTGCGCGCAGAACCGAGACGACAATCTCGTGAGCTGGCCCGCACGATAGAAAATGAATTTTCACAACCCGCCATACGATTGCCATTACCCCCTGCTCGCTTCGATTGGTTGTGGAAGGCTACATCAGTACTCAAAGCTTATCTAGTGCTTTCTCGCATTCCAAGGAAACTCGGAGATCAAACAGTCATTGAAGGCAACAACGCCGAGGCGACGGTCGCTGCACTGGAAGCGTTCGGGCGCAAGCGACGGAATCCGATCGTTTATCGTTGCTGGGGCGTAGATGAAGAAGAGTACTTGTACGCGTTAACCGGAAAGTGCGATCGGCAAGGTGTAACCAGCTCGGTTCGGAAAATTGCCAAGAAACTACACTGTCGTCAGCGTCGCGCTTGTGAAGAGTCTGACCACATTGTATGCGTATCTCAAGCAATGGCAGACCATTTGCATGTGCATTTCGGATGCGACGAATCCAAAATTTCGGTAATCCCTTGCGCAGTCGATATCGCGCGATTTGCACAAGCGCGCGTGGACCGGGATCATCTCCGTGTTCAACTGCAATTAACCAACAAGCGAGTCTTAGTCTACTGCGGTGCTCTGCAGCGCTATCAAATGCCGCATGAAGGCGCACGTCTATTTGTAGCAATTCTAAAAGCAGAGCCATCCGCACACTTTCTGGTTCTGACGCCAGAAACTTCGCAGATGGCAAATATCTTTGAGAGTGTGAACGTGCCAAGAGAGAGCTTCACGATCTTGGCGGTTGCGCACGACGAGGTGCCGCGCTATCTAGGTGCAGCAGACGCGGGCCTGCTTTTGAGAGAACGCTGCAAGGTCAATGAAGTTGCATCGCCGGTCAAGTTTGGTGAATACATGGCTTCTGGGCTACCGGTTGTAATCTCCGAAGGTATTGGTGATTACTCAAGCTTAGTTCAAAACCAGGGTGTGGGAGTGGTTCTACCTACGCTGGAAGAAAACGCAGAAACCGTTGGACGTATTGCCAATTTGCTGCGCAGTAGCCCAGGCCACACGAACAAGTGCTTGAATGTAGCTCGTTCACTGGATGCGAACCTATTGGCGGAAAAGCTTGATGGCATTCTGAAGGATATGTTGTGTGCTTGGGGGAAGAGTGAAAAGTTCAATTAAGCTATTGCTGAAAGTTAGCCGTTTGCCCGGTTACCGCCGCCTGCAACAGTACTTTGGGTCTCGGCCATGTAACCCGTTCTTGAAGTTTGCTGCGGCGGGACACTTTTACTCTCCAATTCCAGAACTCCTAGAAGTCGAACGCGATCGTGAACGGATCTACCCCGAGCCAACTCCTCGGACCTTACCAGGGATTGAGACTTGCGAACTGGCGCAAAGACATCTCCTCGACGAGTTTGCGGAGTATCTTGCGGACTGTCCGTTTGAGGGCGAACAACCTGCGCGACGCTACTCACCCAATAACACTTTCTTTTCGATTGCGTCGGCAGTACTTTTGCATGGCGTACTTCGCCACTTTCGACCGCAGCGAATCGTTGAGGTTGGCTCTGGGTACTCCTCAGCCGTGATGTTAGATACCAACGAATTCTGCCAATTGGGTATAGAAGAGTTCACTTTCATTGACCCGTATCCAGAAAGACTTCAGAGTTTACTTACTGAGAACGATCGAAAGCACTGCCGCGTAATCAACCAAGGGGTTCAATCCGTACCCAATTCGGTGTTTGAAAGCCTGCAAGAAAATGATCTGCTGTTCATCGATTCATCCCATGTAGCGAAGACGGGAAGCGATGTTGTGCATTTGATGACAAAAATCATCCCCATGCTTCGTCCTGGTGTTGTCGTGCATGTTCATGACATCTACTGGCCGTTTGAATATCCATTGGCCTGGCTTCGACAGGGGATAGCCTGGAATGAAGCATACTTACTTCACGCTTTTTTGCTTCTGAACAGCGAATTCAAAATTGTTCTATTTAACGACTTCTGTTTTAAGCACTTGCCGGAGCAACTCAAGAAGTGTCTGCCAGCTTTTGATGACGCTGGTAGCAGCCTGTACTTCAGGCGAGTGATCAACAATTCGTGACGCTAAGCTCAATGAATTTGATAAGTCTTGGCTTGGATAACTTGTTTTTGGTGGGTCGCTCCTGCCGGGTGCGACTTCTTGCGCACAGCATGGCCCAGGCCACCTGGATTGTGAGTGCATCAGCGATGGTCGCACCCGGCAGGAGCGACCCACCAACTCAAAATGAGTCTCGTATGCGCAAGTTATTCCCGGAAGAACCAAGATAGGCCTCTAAGCAAAAACTGATGCATTTCAAGAAAAAAATAGCAATCGTTGTCGGGACTAGGCCGGAGTGTATCAAGCTTGCGCCGGTATACTTCGAGTTGCTTAAATCACCGGATATACAACCTATTCTTCTAGCGACGGCGCAGCATCGGCAAATGCTCGACCAATCGTTAAAGGTTTTTGGATTGACGCCGGATTTTGATCTCGACTTAATGCAAGCAGGTCAGACCTTAGAAGGACTGACATCGAGGATTCTAACCGCAGTTTGTGCTTGGTGTGATACCGAAAAGCCAAGTGCCATTCTGGTACAAGGGGACACGACAACCGTTTTCGCTACGGCGATTGCTGCTTTCTACAAGAGCATTCCACTGGGACATGTTGAGGCGGGGTTGCGAACCGGTAATATTCGATCGCCGTTCCCGGAGGAAATGAACCGCCGACTAACAACGCCGTTAGCGCGTTGGAACTTTTGCCCAACCGAGGGTAGCCAGGAAAATCTGCTGCGTGAGGGTATTGCCCCAGGCACAATCCATGTGACGGGCAATACGGTCATTGATGCACTAGGTTGGGTTCGTAGTCACTTTGCCTCCCTGGGAGTCGATCGTGATAGTGTGGTCGCCCAGGCCCGCATCCCCGAGGCTTTCGCTTCCAGATACATAGGCGCTAGCGATGCGCGTTGGATTCTAGTTACTGGGCATAGGCGAGAGTCATTCGGTGCGGGCTTTGAGAATATTTGCGCGGCCATAGTGGAATTGACTCATCGATTCCCGGATGTTGGATTTCTATTTCCAGTACATTTGAACCCGCAAGTACGCGACGTTGTGTATCGCCGCTTGCAGCACGAACCTCGAATTGCGCTAATAGAACCTGTCGATTACCCCCAGTTTCTTTGGCTGATGGAGCATTGCTACTTTATCCTAAGCGACTCCGGAGGAGTTCAAGAGGAGGCCCCTTCACTTGGTAAGCCTGTACTTGTAACTCGCGAGACGACGGAGCGTCCGGAAGCCGTTCAAGCGGGTGCCTGCCGATTGGTGGGGACGAATCTTGACATGATACTTAATGAAGCCAGCAAGCTCCTGTCGGACGAGCGTGAGTACAAAAGTCGTTCTTGCATTGCCAATCCCTATGGCGACGGAAAAAGCTCGGCAAGAATACGAGAAATTTTAGAGACGCTTTGATTGAATTAGACTGGAACTTACCAACGAAGCCTAGAAGGCGGATTTTGCCTGCCCTCCTATTTTGCCTGCCCTCGTAATTCGCTGATTGCTAATCTTATCCACACCATAGACCTGGCGCATTCAAGGCAATCTTATGTTTATTAATGAAAGGTTCATTTTTCTGCACGTACCCAAAACCGGTGGTACTTTTGTACAGTTTCACCTAAGGAAAATCTACGCAAAAACTCTTTTCCGAAAGCTCGCTCATTCTCTGAGATCGAAGTATGGAATTGTCTTGCCGTTTATGCGCTACAATTATTTAGAGCTTCCCAAGCATACGCTTCGTCGCGAAATGAATAATTTAGAAGAGAATATCCCCATTATCCTATGCATTCGTAATCCGTTTGATGTTTTCATTTCGCAGTATAAATTCCGCTGGTGGCAGAAATTCCCTGACAAGTGGTTTGCCGACCCGCAGCAGGTTGTGGCTAGATTTGGCGAGATATCACGATTTAATTTCGAAACCTTTGTACGAGCCACGCTGGCCTATTCACATTGGACGGAAAAAGCCCCGTCTACTAGGAAATTGCTGGGGCCTCTGAGCGCTGAGTGGATTCGTTATTTTGCCAGAGATCCAAACACTTGCATTAGTTGCAGTTCTGACGACGAGTTGGAGAATAGAGTACGCGCGGAACTCGCATCCATGACATTGCTGCGTACTGAGACGCTCGCGGAGGATTTCTGCAATTTTCTTCGCCCCTTGGGGATTTGCCCTGCCGCACTTGAAAACATCATGTCCTCGAACGCAATCTTCCCAGGGCCGCAAACAAGGTTTTCGGAAGACCGGAAAGAGCTTTACTTTACGGCGGAACTGACCAAAGAGTTACTGGAAGCCGAATGGCTACTCTTTAGGCTCTTCCCAGACTATCAGCCTGAAGGAGCGAGCGATGCAGCCAGTGCTGGGCAAACCAAGAATAGTACAACTGAAAGGTTTACGGTGGCGTGAGAATACTGCATGTAATCGACAACCTGAAATTGGGTGGGACGCAAAACTTGGCGTTTCGAACGTGG
>JAYVHC010000334.1:0-14127 GCA_043771575.1 Planctomycetia bacterium | reverse complement strand
GTTACCTGCTTTACTTGCCAGAAAACTATAAACCTGGCTCAGCCTTACCCGTCATGCTTTTCTTGCATGGCCGCGGCGAGAGTGATGGACCGCTGAGTGTCGTGGCCAAATGGGGACCGCCTCAATTGGTTGCTCGCGGTGAAAAACTCCCTTACATACTTGTGTCACCGCAATGTCCCAAGGCAGACAATTGGAGCAGCGCCACCCAGCAAGCTCGACTGCTCGAGCTGCTTGATTCGATGGTTGAGAAGTTCGCAGCTAACAAAGATCGAATCTATTTGACTGGACTGAGTATGGGTGGCTCGGGTTCATGGCGCATGGCGGCCGATCATCCCGAGCGGTTCGCGGCGGTTGTTCCCATTTGCGGTCGCGGTCAATCGACGGACGCTGACAAGCTGAAGTCGCTGCCGATTTGGGTCTTCTGTGGCGACCAGGACGGGGTCTTCAAATCGAACGAAGAACTCGTCCAAACCGTCGTGCAAGCTGGCAGCCAATCCATTCGCTTTACTAGCCTAGAGAATGTCGGTCACAATTCTTGGTCGGCCGCATACGCATCGCCCGATTTGTACCAATGGCTAGATCGTCAATCGCGAGAAAAGAAGTAGGACGTAGGTTGTAGACCCACCGGCACCACCAACAGCGGTGGGTCTCGTTCCTCGACCCACCCTATTTCTAAGCGGACCGCTCATGAACCCGCTTCGTTGGTTAATCGATGCCATTTGTCCTGAAAGCTCTTTCGCGTTAATAGTTCCTTGTTGATCAGACCGCTCGGACAACGTCGTTGACTCAAATCGATCATCGCCTGGCAGGCGCTTCGACCGATGTCTCGGAACAACTCATGGGTCCAAGCGATCGAATGCGGCGCAAGGATCACATTTTCCAAACCAGACCATCGGGACGGAGCGACGATGGGTTCCGCCGAAAAGCAATCGAGAGCTGCCCCAGCGATCCGTCGTTCCGAAAGTGCCGTAAAGAGAGCATCTTCGTCGACGATGCCACCACGGGCGGTATTGAGCAAATAGGCAGTGGGCTTCATCAGCGAGAGTTCGCGTTCGCCCAACAGATTGCGAGTATGCTCATTGAGTGGGCAGTGCAACGAAACAAAATCGGACTGTGACAGCAATTCATCTAGGCTAGCGCTCACCGCTCCGGCAGCCGCAGTGCGATCCGGTGAAACGATTGGATCGAAGACGAGCGGAGGCTTCATGCGAAAGCTGGAAAGCAATTGGACGACCGATTGGCCAATACCGCCAAACCCAATCACCCCCAATGTCCGGTCGCGAAGCTCGCTCCCCATGTAACGGCTGCGCGCGTCCCATTGCCCTGTTCTCACGAGTGAGTCTTTGATTCGGATGTGATGGTTGAGGGCCAGCATCCAACCGACTGTGGCTTCGGCAACGGAATAATCAACTGCACCTGAAGTGATAAACAAAGCCACATCGTTAGCGCTACAAGCTGCCACGTCGACGCTATCAAATCCGACACCAAAACGCGCGATGGCCAATAGATCTTGACTTGCGGACAGACTCCGAGCTGTTACGCGAGGAGATAGTACAATTGCAGCGTTGGTTCCTACCAATTGCTCGGGCTCAATCTCTGCGCGATGTGATTCGAATTGACCCACCGTGATGCCTTGATGGGAGCTTAAAAGTTCCAGGCCGATATCATGATACTTGAGAGTGCCAGTGTCATCATAAAAATCCGCCGTCAGGGTGACTTGAAAGGGCTTCGGTATATTCATCGCCACGGGTCACCTTCCTTGGTAGCACATCGCTCGTCGACCACGATGCGTTCCGGTTTAGGGCCAGCATACACCCAGAGCATTTCCATGGTCTCCTGTGTTTCGTTGATGAAATAGTGCACGCGGCCGCGAGGTTGCAACGCTGTTGCGCCGTTTTTCATAGAATAGTGACGGCCTTCGACAATGCACGTGGCTAGACCTGACAGGATGCATATCGATTCATCAAAATCATGTACGTGAGCGGGCAGCCTTCCCGTCGGATGAAATAGTCCGTATCCGCCGCTCATTTCCATGCCGGGCATCAGATCGGAGTTAAAGAAATCGATGAACTCCGTATTCGGGCCAGCCTCAAAACGCTTGGCGGTTGCGAAGCGATTTATACGTTCCGCTCCCTCGATTCCAGTCGAATCGTTTGACATCGTCCGGCGCGGATAGAATTTTGTAACCAGAGTTCGGCTGGGCTCATCGGATGCCATGGCAATGTGAAAAACTGCCGAGGCAGTATTCGAGCCATTGCGAACCGAATGAACGAGGCCCGCTGGTATCACCACATTGTCAAGGCGATTGAGCGTATAGGAACGCCCCTCGACATCGACGCTTGCCGAACCTTTGAGCAGGGTAATCGATTCGCTGAACGTATGACTGTGAGCGGGCAAGGTCGCCCCGTTTTGAAACGTCACCAAGCCTGTGGTCAATTTCTTCGCACGATTGTGTTTGCCAACTAAGCAATCAAACGTGATGAAGGGAGCGATTTCGATCGAAGGACGTTCTCCAAGTTCGTTCATCACTTCAGGCCGGTCCGGTCGCAAGGATGCGGGCGGCCGCGGAAGGGGGACTACTTTGGTGGCTCTCTCGGGCACCAATGAGGCCCGAATCGAAGGATCGCAACCGACCGTTTCCAATGAAGCCCGCAAAGATCTGATGAGCATACCCGTATCGGTACCGACCCCTATCATGCGAAAACCCTGCTCGCGCCGCAAAAGAACATTTTCATTGTTGGTAGCCAACAGTCCACAGGTCTTGCCAGCGCTGCGCAGCGTGTCCTTCATTCGCAAAATCTTCTCAGCAACCCCGGGACCTTCCCATTGACCCCGGGATCCAGCAGTAGATGAAAAATCTGCCGGTCCAAAAAAGAACAATTCGGAGCCTTCGACTTGACTCATCATCGAAACCTGATTCATGGCTTGTACGGATTCAATAATGGGCACCACCAAAACGTGCTCGTTTGCCTGGGCGGTATGCTCGACGAAGCACTGGCCCCAACATGTTGCTCGCTCGGCACCAATGCCTCGAACACCATCGAGCGGGTACCGAGAAAAGCTGATCGCCTGCTTGAGCTGCTGTGCCGTTTCGATCCAGGGCACCACCACGCCATCGGCGCCGATATCCAACGCGCGCTTAATCAACCCACCGTTCAACTCGGCAACGCGAACCAGCGCCACCGTGTGGCTTCGCACTGTGGCACGCAGATGTTCGACGATCTCCTTCCAATCGAGGTGCCCATGTTCGGCGTCGATTACGACCCAGTCCAGCCCCATGGCGACTGCGATCTCGGTGATGCTGGGCGATTCAAGCGTAATCCACAATCCATATACCGCTTCATCAGCAAGGCATTTGGATCGCAGCCTTTGTATCGCGTTTATTTTCATCGTGTATTCGACCTGAGGAGTGCGATGGGTGATCTGAGTGATCGGCGATTATCATTGGAATCGTGGCCGAGTTGCTCCGCAACTCGGAGCCTTTGTTCAGTCTAGTCGCGGAACAACTCGACCACATAAGCGACTCGACCCCATATCTTACCACCGGCAATTGCCTTTAACTTCGGAGTAATAGTTTACTGTGTGACAATTCCCATACGGCGTCGTGGCAAGCGAAATTAAGCCTGAGGCGCTAGCCGCTATCCGATTAAACGATTTTGGAGATCGGCTAGCGCCTCAGGCTCAAAAAACAAAGTCTTTGCATGATGACAAACTGTGGAACGCCAGCATGCGTGGTGGCGTTCAGCGAGAAGTGTCGAATTTTTAAAATTTCTCTCGATATCACAGCGAGCCCTTGGTACTCGGAACATCCTTTTGCCGCGGATCGACCGAAACTGCCATCCGCAAGGCTCGGGCGCTGGCTTTAAAAATTGCTTCGGCGATGTGATGGCTATTGCGACCGTAGTGCAACAATAGGTGATAGTTGCACATGGCATTGCTGGCGAACGAGTACCAGAAATCCTCAACCAACTCGCTATCGAATTCACCCATCTTGGGCGACGGAATGGGAGCGTTAAACACAACGTAGTTGCGGCCGCTCAAGTCGACCGCGACGGTGACTAGTGTTTCTTCCATTGGCAGTAAGATATGCCCGTAACGTGTGATCCCGCGCTTTTCACCCAACGCTTGGGCGAATGCTTGGCCCAAGCAAATGCCGATGTCCTCAGTGCTGTGATGCGCATCGACCTGTATGTCTCCAACGCAAGTCACCGTCAAGTCGAACAAGCCGTGCTTGGCGAACAGGGTTAGCATGTGATCTAGGAATCCAACACCGGTGTTGAGTTGCGATTGGCCCGTGCCGTCCAAGTTCAGCTTCAACGAGATCTTGGTCTCAGCCGTTTGGCGATTGATTTCAGCAGTGCGAACGGTCATGGATGGGGTGCTTTAGTATGCCGCGACGCTCCGCCGTCGCTATTCGGTTGGTGTTGTGATTTAAATCGCAACGGCGGAGCGTTGCGGCACACTTAATTCAAATAGCTCTTAAGTAGCTCGATACAAGCGTCAGCTTGGTCGTCGGTACCGACACTGATCCGCAAGCCATCGCCCCAATTTGCATAGTTCATATAACGCACCAGCACTTTGTCGCTTTTGAGCGCTTCGTAAAGCGGCTGCAAGGGTCGGTCGCGGAGCGTACACCACACAAAGTTTGCGTGGCTAGCGGTGACGTCAAAGCCGATCGTGCGCAGATGCTGCGTCATCGATTCGCGTGTCGCAATGATCCGCTGTCGGTTGGCCCTCAACCACGGCTGATCATCCATTGCAGCTGTCGCGCCGGCTAGGCTGAGCGCATCGCAATTGTAACTGTCTTTCACCTTCCTCAGCATCTGGATTATCGCCGGCTGAGCGACGAGAAAACCAAAACGCAGCCCGGCCAGACCATAAGACTTACTGAGCGTGCGCGAGACCATGATACGCGGATTCTGTTTGACCAGATCGATGCAATTGAACTCAGCAAAGTCGCCGTAGGCTTCGTCGACCAGCAGCGGGCATTCGAGTTGCTCTGCCACGCCTGCAATTACCTCCGGAGCGATGACTGTTCCACTGGGACTGTTCGGGTTGGGCAAGAAAACCAATTTCAACCGTTCATGCATGCGCGAAAAATCGGCGTCGAGCGAAAAATCGGATTTGAAGTGAACTTCTTCCCACTCCGCGCCCTGCAATTGAGCCAACGTGCGATACAACATGTAGCTCGGGTAGGGCAAACGCAATCGCTGGCCAGTGCCCACGAACGCGCGTGTCACGATCGTCAGAATATCGTCGCTGCCGTTGCCGCAAAGAATCCACTCAGGTTCTACACCGAGCACTTCAGCAGCGCGAATCCGAAACGCCGTCCCGAGCGGATCGGGATAGCGTTCTAAACGGGCGGTGGCGGCTTCTTGAATAGCCACAGCCACTTTGGGCGAGGGTGGATAGGGATTCTCGTTCGTATTCAGTTTGATGAATTTACCGCCCTGGGGTTGCTCGCCTGGCACGTAGGGTTGCATCGCCTGAATTTCAAGCCGAAAAAGTCGAGTAAGCGAATCGTTATTGGAATCGGGCATGCGCGAACAAAATCTTAGAGAGTACTTTTCGATTCAGACTTCTAGTTACCAGGCTGCTGCCTGGTAAACCACGGTACATCAGGCTCCGCCGGCTCCGCCTATCGGGTTGTCTAGGCGCAGCCTCAGGGCGTGTCCCCAGCTGTAGCCTGCTGAGGACGTGATTCAATTGCTCAATTGCCCTCTAATCTTATCTCAACACTGCGGCGATGGGCAGTCAGCCCCTCTTTGTTGGCCAACTGACAGATATCTGCCGCAATGTCCGCGAGCGCTTCGCGAGAGAACTCGATCACACTTCCGCTTCGCAAAAACGAATTCGCCGACAAACCTGCCGCCCAACGCGCCGTACCGCCAGTCGGCAACACATGCGACGGCCCAGCGGCATAGTCGCCGACCGCAACCGGACTGTATTTCCCCAAAAAGGTCGCGCCCGCATTGCGAATCTTGTCGCTCAACTCTCGAGGATTACGGCAAGCGATATGCAAATGCTCGGGGGCGATCAAGTCGGTGACCTCGCACGCCTGCTCTGCATCGCGTACCAACAAAAACGCCCCAAACGCGTTCAAGCTATCCAGACTCAGTTCACCACGACTCAGTTCACGCACTTGAACTCTCAGTTGCTCTTGAACCGCGTCGATCAGCCCCTCGTTCCAGGTGACCAACAAACTCGCTCCCGGCGAATGTTCCGCTTGAGCCAGCATGTCAGCCGCCGTAAAGGCCGCATCCGTAGACTCGTCAGCAATCACTACTACTTCGCTGGGCCCAGCAATCGAATCGATATCAACATCGCCATACACGAACTTTTTGGCTAAAGCCACGAACAGGCTTCCCGGTCCGACGATCTTGTCGACCGCTGGCAACCCATCGACTCCATAGGCCAGCGCGGCGACCGCTTGAGCGCCACCGATCGGGTACACTTCGCGGACGCCCAGTTCGTAACAAGTCGCCAGCACGTCCGCATTGTAAGCACCGAATTTTGTTGGCGGCGCAACCACGGCGATCTGCTCCACACCGGCCGCTTGAGCGGGCACCACGGTCATCAGCACAGTTGACGGATAAGCGGCTGCGCCGCCAGGCACACAGACCCCGATCCGCTTTAGTGGGACGTAACGTTGATCGAGCCGCACACCGGGCCGCGGCTGCGTCGAGACGTTTGCATGCAAGATGGCTTTTTGGAATTCGAGAATATTTGTGCGAATGCGTCGAATGCACTGTAAGAATTCCGGGGCAGCGTTTGCATGCGCGGCTTGCAATTGTACTTCCGACAATCTCAGCTGACTGTCAAGTTCCGCGCCATCCAACTGCCGCGAATAGCTCTGCAAAGCCGTCAGCCCCTCGCTTTTTACCGCCGAGCATATCCGCTCGACTACTGCCACCGGCGTAAGCGCCTCACCAAAAACTCGCAATGTTAGTTCACGTCCTCGGGGACTAACGACATTCCCTGACGGGCTGAGTTGCCGGCGCACTTCGTCCAAGTCGCTTTCAAAAGCACCGCTGCGCGCGTCGATACGAGTGATTTTCAGTTCTGTTTTTTGCGCCATCGAGCTCTTAACCACATTCGAAAAGCAAGCACCCGAAATGAATCAGGCCATAGTAATCAGTTGTAGAACGATTGTCCTCAATCGTTCCGGAAAAACTTGCTGACTCACTTGAACGTCTTCCTAGGTTGGAAAAATGCGTCGACTTCAGTTCGTTGCCCTTCGGCAGATCGGTTGGGGACAACCGTTCTACACTTTTTACCAACCCAGGTAGGGGCTGAGCCCGCTAAATAAAGTCGCTTTCGGCATTGCTAGCTCCCGATTCCTATTGAGGCCGTTTGACGATTTTTACTAAAGTTTCGAAAAACCGGAGGAAAAGCCTCAGCTTCATGTCTTCCAGGGTGGGTGTGAGTGTATCTGGTTTTGCGATAAATGCGTTGGACTTAAGGGGAATTGCAGCATGCAAAGCTCGATAAACGGCCGAAACGGTTTCTTGAAACTGACGAGCTTGACTTGGCTAGGAGTGCTCATACTCCTGGCCGCTGGCTGCCGTGTGACCAGCATGGGACAAAATACTTTGGGCGTGCGGCTGTATCAGCAGGGACGTTACGCGGAAGCCCTTCAGCAATTCCAAACCGCTCAGGTTTCGGACCCTTCCAACCCTGATACCTATTACAATTTGGGTTCGACCTACCACAAACTTGGGATTGCCAAGAAAGATAACGAGCTGATTACCCAAGCTGAATCGCTCTACAATCAGTGCTTAGACCTGCAACCGAATCACGTCGATTGCCATCGCGGTCTCGCCGTTTTGCTGGCTGAATCGAGTCGACCCGAGTTGGCCATGAAGCTGCTGAAAAACTGGGCGGCCAAAAACCCCCAGTTAGCGGACCCACGTATCGAGCTCAGCCGATTGCACCAGGAATTCGGTCAAACCAAAGTGGCAGAGCAGTATCTCGACGAAGCCTTGGCGATCAACCCAAACGACCATCGTGCATGGACAGCGCGAGGGCAAATGCGGGAAGCGTCTGGCGATCTGAACCAGGCTTTGCTGAATTACAACCAAAGTCTGGCGATTAATAACCTGCAACCCGAACTCTATCAGCGTGTTGCGAGTCTCAATCTGAAGATGGCCCAAAATACAATGTCGACCATCGGCCAACCCGGCACGCAACCCAGCGGCGGATGGACGGTTCAGAATCCGAAGCCAGCCCAACCCGGTCGCTATTAGTGAGGTGGGTCAGCATCTTGCTGGCCTGCTACAGAAGTTCTAATCGCAAGCTGGAAGCTTACGCCACCTGGGGCCGGTTCTTCCGCAGTAGGGACTTCGTTCGTAGAATGGGCCTTTTCTCACACGCCCCCAATAGATTTTTCGGCAGGAATCACGCTCATGGCATCCCAGGTCACTCAAGAGCGAATCTACAATTTTTCCGCTGGACCAGCTGTCATGCCGGTTCCGGTGCTGCAACGTATTCAAGAGGAATTATTGTGTTTGCCCGGCGCCGGGGCGTCGATCCTGGAGATTTCCCACCGCAGCCAACCTTTCATCGACATCCAAGAGGGGGCTAAAGCTAGGCTCGCGCGGCTGCTAGGGATCGACGAAGGCTACGATATTCTGTTCCTGCAAGGTGGAGCTCGGCTACAGTTCTCAATGATTCCGATCAACTTGTTGAAAGGTCGCGCTCAGGCAGCTCAGTATGTGATCACCGGCACTTGGGGCAAATCGGCGCTCGATGAAGCCAAGAAAGAGGGCCCGGTCGAAGTAATTTACGACTCGAAAGCGACCAACTTCGACCGGCTGCCGAAATCCAATGAATTGGCGTTCAAACCGGACGCCTCCTACGTACACATCACTAGCAACGAGACGATTCAGGGCGTTCAGTTCCCGGCCGATCTTGATACCGGTGCCGCGCCGCTCGTGTGCGATTCGTCAAGCGATTTTTTGTATCGTCCCTACGACATCAGCCGCTACGGCATCATGTACGCCTGCGCTCAAAAGAATGCCGGCCCCGCTGGAGTGACGGTAGTGGTCATCAAACGCGAGTTGTTGGAACGATCTGCTAAAGACCTGCCGGGCTATCTGAGCTTTAAGAATCACTCGGAAAATGACTCGATGTGGAACACTCCGCCAACTTTCGCTGTCTATGCATTGGGGCTGGTCGCTGAGTGGCTGGAAGAAACCGTCGGCGGTCTGGGCAGCATGTTGGCAATTAATAAGCAGAAGGCCGGCCTGCTTTATAGTGTGCTCGACCAGTTCCCTGAGTTCTACATCGGCCATGCTCAGAAGCCGGATAGATCGCTGATGAACGTTACTTTCCGATTTGCTAACGAGCAAGCCGAAAAGCAATTTCTCGCCGGAGCCGCTGACCAAGGCATGGACAATCTGAAAGGCCATCGCAGCGTCGGAGGCATCCGTGCGAGCATTTATAATGCGATGCCGATGGATGGCGTCCAGGCACTGGCTCAATACATGACTGATTTCGCAAACAAGAATGCATAGCAATTCCCGTAGGTCAGGCTGCTGCTAGCCTGTCACGATGTTAGACTGCCCGAGTAAGCCATTGACACTCTAGCAGCCTACCCTACGTTTCACGTATCAAAGGTCTCGACTGTGGCTAAGTTTCGCATCGCTGTTTTGGATTCCATTGCCGCAGAAGGCATCGCGCTGCTGAACGCGGAATCGGGTTTTGAATATCAAGAGTGCATCGGGCTGAAAGGTACGGAGCTGCGCGATACGCTGCGTCAGTTCGATGGCGCGATCCTTCGCAGCGGTGTCAAGATCACCGCCGAATCGCTCGAGGGCAACAAGCGACTGAAGGCACTCGTGCGCGCGGGCGTAGGCACTGACAACATTGATAAAGATGCTGCGACCCGCCAAGGGATCGTGGTGATGAACACGCCAGCCGGCAATACCCTCTCAACAGCCGAGCACGCGTTTACCTTGCTGCTCGCGCTATCGCGTTCTATTGCACCGGCCTACCAGAGCTTGTGCAATGGCAAGTGGGATCGCAAGAGTTACATGGGTTCGCAGGTGGCCGACAAGACGCTGGGCGTGGTGGGCTTCGGTCGTATCGGTCGCGAAGTAGCTCTGCGCGGCCTTGCATTCGGGATGCGCGTGATTGCTTACGATCCGTTTCTCACTCCCGAGCAAGCCATCAAGCTCGGTATCGAACGCGCCGAGACCGTCGCGGAGATGCTTCCCAAGGTCGACTACTTGACCGTACACACGCCGCTGACGCCGGAGACGAAGCACTTGATCGGCATGAAGGAACTGGCCATCTTGAAGCCGGGCATTCGCTTGATTAATTGCGCACGAGGCGGCATCTATGACGAAGCCGCATTGGTTGCTGGATTGAAGAGCGGACAGATCGGTGGCGTAGCGCTCGACGTGTTTGAAGAGGAGCCTTGCACCCACAGTCCGCTGTTCGGAATGCCCAACGTTGTATGCACTCCGCATTTGGGCGCCAGCACCGAAGAGGCTCAAACACAGGTCGCCGTCGAAGGTATTCAGCTGTTGATCAATTTCTTCAGGACGGGTGAGATTCGTCATGCGGTCAACGTTGCCTCGATCGATCCCAAGACGCTCGATGCGATGCGGAGTTACCTCGACGTCGCACATCGCATGGGACTAATGCTCAGTCAATGGCATGGCGGTTCAATTTCGGGTTGCACGCTCACTTATCGCGGCGAAGTTGCTGAACGCGATGTGAAATTATTGACCAATGCGTTTTGCGTCGGCTTGCTCGAACGAGCTATGGAAGATGTGAATATCATCAATGCTGAAATGCTGTTGCTGGAACGCGGCATCGAACTCAACGAAGTTCGCAGTCACGAGAAGGGGGCCTTTTCTTCGACGATCACGGCTGAAGTTCGTGGCGGTGAGAGAACGGTGAAAGCCGCTGGAACCGTGTTTGGCCACAATATGCCGCGGTTGGTAATGCTCGATGACCATCGTTTAGAGGCTTACATTGATGGCAACCTGTTGATCTTCACGCATACTGATATGCCTGGAATCATCGGTCACGTGGGCACTGTGTTTGGCAAGCATCAAGTCAACATCGCTCAAATGTCCGTGGGTCGCAGCGGTACGCAACAGGGTGGCGATGCCATCGGTGTGCTGAATTTGGATAGTCAGCCGACCGTGGCTTCGCTGCAAGAGTTGCTGGCCCTGCGCGGAATTAGCCGCGTGCAGCCGATCCAATTGCCACCAGCCGGTAAGTTGCCAAGTTGGCTGCAAGGCTGAACGGCCCCCCGTTGATGAGAAATTTTTCGTGTACCCGTGGCACACTTCACTGAACCGAATGAATCATGACTGTTGTAGACAAGACACTCAGCCACGTCCCTGACGCGCGCGGTCGCTTTGGCGAATTCGGTGGTCGCTTTGTGCCTGAGACTCTAACGCGAGCGCTCGTGGAACTGGAAACTGAATACGCGTCAGCACAAAAGGATCCGAAGTTCAAAGCTGAGCTGGATCACCTGTTAAAAACATTCGTCGGGCGGCCTTCACCACTGTACCATGCGAAACGCCTGAGCGACCTGGCTGGCGGCGCGCAGATTTGGTTCAAACGCGAGGATTTAAATCATACCGGCGCGCACAAGATCAACAACACGCTCGGGCAAGCCCTACTGACTTTGCGTATGGGCAAGACGCGCGTGATCGCCGAGACCGGTGCCGGTCAGCATGGTGTGGCCAGCGCGACCGCTTGTGCGCATTTCGGTTTGCCGTGCGTCGTTTACATGGGTGCTGAAGATGTGCGTCGGCAACGTCCCAACGTGTTCAGCATGCGCTTGATGGGCACCGAAGTGCGGCCAGTCACCAGCGGTTCTCAGACGCTGCGCGACGCAGTAAACGAAGCCATGCGAGATTGGATGTCGTCGGTCGAAACCACGCATTACATCATCGGCTCAGTCATTGGCCCGCACCCCTTTCCGATGATGGTGCGTGATTTCCAGTCCGTGATCGGTCGCGAGGCGCGGCAGCAAAGCCTCGAAGTCTTCAATCGATTGCCGGACACCGTGATCGCTTGCGTCGGCGGCGGTTCGAACGCTGCGGGCATGTTCTACCCGTTCGTCGATGATGACCAGGTGAAACTGATCGGCGTTGAAGCCGGCGGACTGTCGAGTAAAGCAGGCGAGCACGCGTCGCCACTTTCGTTCGGCGCGCCGGGTGTCCTCCACGGCAGTTACAGCTACGTAATGCAAGACGAAGACGGTCAGACCTCTCCCGTACATTCGATTTCGGCGGGCTTGGACTATCCCGGCGTTGGTCCGGAACACAGTTACTGGAAAGACAACGGTCGGGTCGAATACAGTTACTGCCGCGACGGTGCGGCGCTCGATACGTTTGACAGAGTTGCCAAGATGGAAGGCATCTTACCGGCACTTGAGTCATCACATGGCATCGCAAAAGCGATGGAAGTTGCGGCGACCATGGATCGCGACAAAATTGTTTTGGTATGCTTGAGCGGGCGCGGCGATAAAGATGCAGCCGAAATCGCTCGGCTTCGCGGTTTAGAATATTAATCCTGAGCGAACCGCCGGCTAGAAGCGCTCGAGGCCTACGCCACCCTAGAACTAGAAAACCCACCTCATGTCCGCTATCGACGATCGTTTCAAACAACTTCGCACTGCCGGCAAGAAAGCCTTCTTGCCGTTTGTGACCGCTGGCGATCCTTCGCTGGCGATGACGGCTCGGTTGCTTGAAAAACTATCCGCCTGCGGCAGCGCGATAGCCGAAGTTGGCATTCCGTATAGCGACCCAATCGCCGACGGGCCCGTGATCCAAGCTTCGTACACCCGAGCGCTCAACGCGGGTATCAAGCTCAAAGACATCTTCGCCACCGTGCGTGAAGTAACGCCGCGTTTGCACATGCCGCTGGTATCCATGGTCAGCTACGCAGTCATTCATCGCTTGGGGATGGAACGCTACGTTGCCGATGCGCAGCGCGGTGGTTTTTCCGGCGCAATCGTCCCAGATTTGCTCGCTGAAGAAGCCGATGATTTGCGAAAAATCTGCCGTCGCCAAGACTTCAGTTTGATTCACCTGGTTACGCCCACGACCAGCCCCGAACGCATGTTGCGAATCGCTGAGCTGTCGAGTGGCTTTGTGTATTTTGTATCCATTACTGGCATCACCGGCGAGCGCAACGAATTGCCTGCTGGTCTGCTTGAAAAGGTTTCCTGGTTACGCGAACGCGTCCAAATTCCCATCTGTATCGGCTTCGGCATCAGCCGTCCAGAGCATGTTAAATTGCTCGCACCAGTCGCCGATGGCCTAATCGTCGGTTCAGCCATTGTCCGCCGATTTGCCGAGATCGCCGATCCCGAGTTAGCCCTCGCAGGCGTCGAACAGTTGGCGAAAGAGTTAATCGCCACATTAAATCAAAGTACTGTTTGCGTGTGACGGGCGCGATGATAACCCCTGGGCTATACGAAAGTAGTCCGTCACAGCGACTGGGCAGCGAGTGATGTAAGAGGCTTGGTATTAGTGAGCCGTCGGCGTTAGTAGCCGCGGGTTTCGGAGCAGACGACTCAACCTGCTCGTTGATCGCCAACTGCGAAACGATTCGCGGCCAGCGAACAAGCATTGGACGAACCACAAACAGCCAACGACCACAACTTCGAGACCCGTGGCTAACGCCAGCGGCTCACAACGCCTAGTACGTGACAGAGTCCAGAATGTGGGTAAGCATGAGTCTGCCGGATGCGACCGCGCAGTACCTTAGTCACTCAACTGCAAGTGTTTCACAGACAAAAATGCTTCTAACTTCTAACTTCTAAACATCGTCGGATGTTCGGGGCTGTTGCGGGGGACGATGTCCACGGAATCGAGCTGAGCGACGGCCGCGATGTCTGAGCCATATCCAGATTGAATGAGATTCTGGCCGCCGGTTGCTTCGGTCATCAAGCTGATGATTGCGTGCTCGGAAACGTTTCCGAATTCATCGCGCAGCGATCCGAACAACCGGAAGGCGATCGCGGCGGAGTCGTTTGCTAGAACGCTCGACGCATCCCGGGTATGGCAGCCGCACAAGATCGCGCCCGCGGTGAACACATCTTCGGCTGCGATCTGCCCATCGGTGCCGGCGCAT
The DNA here is from genome assembly GCA_043771575.1 of Planctomycetia bacterium. Taxonomy (GTDB): domain Bacteria; phylum Planctomycetota; class Planctomycetia; order Pirellulales; family Pirellulaceae; genus Aureliella. The sequence continues at coordinate 21 of JAYVHC010000334.1, read as the reverse complement.
ACCATCCACACGCGTTGGTGA
>JAYVHC010000333.1:0-4411 GCA_043771575.1 Planctomycetia bacterium | reverse complement strand
CAAAGCTCGATCACACAGCAATCGGTGACCATGCTCAAGGGACGCGATCACTTGGCTGCGGCCACCGCACTTCAGTCCGGATTGAAAGTCACGTTCAATCCCTACATGTTCGAAAACTGCGCGGATGAAACCTGGCAACTTGGCCGCTTTCCAACGGCCAATGAAAAAGCCAGACTGCGTTCCCAGATGGATTCAGCTAAACTCGAAAAAGTCTTACCGATTCGGGCAAGCTCCGAGGCGGAAGGCGATTTTGGCGTCACTTGGCTCGATCCTCGTCCCACGTCCGACAGAACTTCGTGGCGATCCGAAAAGGACGACGATTCCGAACTGCCAGCGGCAGCGCACCTTCACTCGTGCGAGTATTGTCCATGGGGCTATTTCGGAAACGAGGGTTCGGACATCGATCTCTACACTTATGCGGCGTTGCAGTTCGAAATTCCACCGTTCGGCCAAGGTCCTCGCGCTGTGAATAAGCCGTTGACACTTGCGCTGGTCAAACGCGCGCGAGTCACCCGCAAGCGCAAAGCGAAACAAGAGTAAGTTTCCACGGACGTTGCCAGCTCCGGGGCATCACGCTGGATGCATTCTGGCTGACGTTATCCCGCGCGTCCGTGGCGCACACCGATGACGCACATCGATGGCAGTTCGCTTGTCTTGCCAGCTTTCCACGAAACTGCTTCAGCCAACCTAGCTTGCGTTTGTAGGTTCCTCATTATCAATCCATAAGACTACGTTCCAAGTCGCGTAGTTCGTCCAGCCGTGGTAGTCGTTAGTCATTTTTCGAATTGTTTCTAGCTATCGGGGTACCCACTGCACAGACCATAACTTGCGCAGATCCGCGGAATCTGCGGCCTCGGTCGGCGAAGCGTGTATAGAACTTGATTGCCAAACAAGCTTACCAAATTTCTCAGCCCTGGGTTGATGCAATTGTTGGCCCGATGGCTAAAGGATCGCCAACAGATCCATGAATAGTTCAACCGTTCGGTGTCTTGCCACGAGTAAGCAAGCGCACTTTCCGTTCCTCGAACTTGTTTTCGAGGTTGCCCAAGTCTCGCCGTCGACACAAAGGCGATAACTCAGTTTCAATCAGTTGAGGCGCCGATGGACTTGTTGATGATGGCGGTCGATGCCGACATGGAAACGATCAGCGGGAACACATGCAGAATCATTCTTAGAAACGCGCTCCGACCTTCTGTCATCGAGTCCCCAATCATCGGCAAGACAAAGGAAACCAAAATTCCAACAACTAAGATTCCTGCATTCGAAGCGATTAGTTTTTTCTTATCGGCGGGTTTCATCGTATGACCTATGGCAGTTATTAAAAGATCTTTCTTTTCAGACGGTGGAATTGCGTGGCTTTTCCGTCGGCAATCTGAATATATCGTTTGTCAATCTTATTGGGTCGAGCGACCGCTCTGATTTTTGCGGTCGAGGGGAGCAACAGCTTGATATCCGCGACTTGCTGTACACAAGCACTTCGCAAGAAAATTGACGAAACGCTAATGTTTTAACGCAAAACGTCTTGCCGTGGCGGACGGTTGCGTTAATAATTTAACGACCCAACGCCATCTTTATTGAACTTTTTGCGGTTACCGGCCAGCTCGTCTGGCCTAACCTTCCAAAACAATGGTCGGCGGACAAAGTGGCGCTGTCCAATTATTAATCTGCTGTTGTGTTTGTACGCTGTGTTTACAGGATTACAGGAGCTGACGATGCCCAAGAATTCCGAACTCAGTCGACGCGAGCGACAGATCATGGATGCTGTCTTTGTTTTGGGGGAGGCGACTGTAAATCAGGTCGTCGAAAGCATTGATTCACCGCCCACAGCCATGGCTGTTCGAAGAATGATGCACATCCTTGAGGAAAAAGGACATCTTCGACGGCGACAGACCGGCCGAGAGGTGATCTATGTTCCTCGTGAGTCCAAGGGCAAAGCCGGCCGCAGCGCCTTGACAAACGTCCTGGAAACTTTTTTCGGAGGGTCTCTGGAAGAAGCACTCGCCGCGCATCTGCATTCGCGGAAAGACGGTGTGACCGCCGACGAGCGGGCGCGGCTGATTGCGTTGATTGAACAAGCCAAGCGGGAGGGCCGCTAACATGAATCGCACTTTACTCCTTGTAGCTGTTGTGCTCGGTTCGTCGAGTCTACTGCTGGTGGTGCCGGTATTTTCCATGATGTTGCCGCAGTGGCAAGTGCTGCCTGCCTGGGCGGCGATTTCAATGACATCGCCGGTCTCCGAGTTAGCGGTTCGCGCCATGACACCAGCTTCTCAAGTCAATTCTCCGCCCCCTGTGAATACTCGTCCGGTAGAAATTGACCGGCGGGACTTGAGCCAAGGTCAACCCTTCCTCGCGACCGCTGATTCGGCGCCTCAGCTTGTCTCGAGCGCGGGCATCGTCGACGCGACGCCTGAGACCCACGCAAAGCATTGGATGTGGCTGAACGCCTTGCCGATGCTGTGGGCCAGCGGGTTTTGTGTGCTCATCCTCCGGCTGATGGCAGCGCGATGGATGTTGTGGAGCAACGAACGTCGAGGGACGATGATTGCGATTTCGGGCCGCCAGCATGACGTTCGTACATTAAATCACCCTGAACCTAATGGAGCGATCATCACTGCGTTCGAAGCCGCGCATCGACAGCTTGGCGTCCGCCAGCGAGTCCGGTTGCTGATCCACTCGGAACGTAGGATTCCGGTCTCAGCTCGACAATGGAGTGGCGAGCAACTGCGATCGGTACTGCTGCATGAACTCGCTCACATCAAACGCCGTGACACGCTCGTGCAACTGCTGGCCCAAGTTGCCTGTGCTTTGCATTGGTTCAATCCACTCGTTTGGTTCGCCGCTTGGCGACTGCATGTGGAGCGCGAACGCGCTTGCGATGATCTGGTGCTGGCGCAGGGCGTGCGCGCGTCAGCCTATGCCGAACATCTTCTCAACGTGGCGACGAAGTTTACAGTCGCGAAGCACGATTCGCACAGGCGAAGCGCTGCCGGAAAAATTCGCTGATGCTGCGTGGGGCGATGCGCTGCCGAATGGTCTGCGCGCGGCATGGGTGCTGGAGCCGCGCGCGGCGGAGCACCATATGGGCGCGGCGCTCAAGGCGCGGCTGCTCGTGCAGAATCCAGGTCAAGTCCCCGTGATGGTCCATGTGCCGACGTGGCATCAGGGCCAGGTGAAGGCGAGTGACGCGAAAGGCGCGGAGGTCGAAGTCTCCGGTATCTCGTGGATGACAATTGCGCAACTTGTCCCAGTTCGCCTCGGGCCGGGTGAATTCATCGAAATCAACGCTCCCGGCATCGGCCTTGGCCCGCGCGCGGGCATCGGGCCTTGGGCCGGACCACGCGTCGGCTCGAACGTGCTCGCGAAGGTGGGCGATGAACTAACGCTGAAGCATGGCCTCGTGCCGCTGGACGGCAGCGAAGTGGGCGTGCGCGACGACGACCCGCACGTGGCCGGGCCGGGCTGGTGGCTGGCGCACATCAGAACACGGCTCAATCGCGAGCTGCCGCTGCCTGCCTGCCGCTGCCTGCCGCTGCCGCCGAACGCACACGCCTGCTTGACCGCGCAGTGCGCGAGCTTTTCGCCACCGCGCCGACAGCGGATGAAGCCGCCGCGTTTGTTGCCGACGAAACGCCGGGAGCACTCGACTCGTTGATAAAGCGTCTCGCGGCGCGCGGAGATGTCGTATCGTTCAGCGGCAGCCCAGCGTCCGAATCGGTAAAATCTCAGAACGACGATAGGATAGGCAGTCCAAGAATCGATGTCAAACAGGCGAGTGCATTTGTCCAGACTAAATATTCGCATTTTTAGTTGGACACGCCGATTGGCTGCACAGTACAAGCTCGAAGCGCAAGCGAATGACTGACTTGCGCTGATTCTCTCGCTTGCGCTTCGGGCTTGTATTTCCCAGAGTTTAGAACAACGTGGCGCGGTCCAATTAGTTTGCTCTCGGCACGATTGACCCACGGTGGTTCGCATCGCCGGATGCTTGCAGGCAGTCGATTTAGGAACTAAAATTACGCCTCAAGACGTACTCTGTACCGCATCACTAGTCCGCCACTTTCGAATTAACCTTGATCATTACGAAGCGAATTTAAACCGTGGCATAGGCTACCAGTCTGTGTTTTCGATCTTCACAGGCTAGAAGCGCTGGAAGCCTATGCCACTTCTATTCAAAGTCGTGGCGCTAGCGTGTTTTTTGGCCGGGAATCTAGCGTGTTTCTCGCCGGGGATGAGGTCCACAGGGTCAGTGGGGGAAGGTTTTAGATTGTGAAAATTCGCCGAAGAGCTTTCACGCTTGTCGAACTTTTGGTGCTGCTTCGCTTCATGGATGTGGTCAACGGCAGCGGTCCGGCCTGGGGCTATCGAGCGTGGGCCATGGTAGGAGTCGATTTCGGTTCGGGGGATGGAG
>JAYVHC010000332.1:0-6808 GCA_043771575.1 Planctomycetia bacterium | reverse complement strand
TTCCACGGGCTGTGAGGCTAGCCTGCGGGGTCTGAGTGTGGTCGATGACCAAACGCTGTGGGCCAGCGGAGCCAAGGCGACTGTAGTTCGCTCAGTGGATGCTGGGTCAAGCTGGCAAAGTTGTGGTCCGCAGGGTTTCGATCAACTCGAGTTCCGCTCGATCGTTGCCCAGGATGGGCAAACCGCGACCATTGCCAGCGCTGGAACGCCAGCGGTGATACTGCAGACTTGTGACGGCGGCCGGACTTGGAAAGAGGCGTTCCGTCACCCTTCGTCCGCCGCGTTCTTTGACGGGATGCGTTTCTGGGGTCGCGAGCGCGGGATCGCGTTCAGCGATCCCGTCGACGGCAGATTAATGATTATGACCACTGCCGATGCGGGGCTTACTTGGCAAAGCGTTGCACCAGAGAACATTCCGCTGGCGACAGAAAGGGAAGGCGGATTTGCGGCCAGCAATTCGGTGTTGTGTGTCGGCAAAGGCGGCCGAGCTTGGATAGGCACTGGTGGAACCAAGTCGCAAACATCGCGAATTTATGTCACCAGTGATTTTGGAAAGAACTGGACCGCAAGACCTTGCCCATTGCACAGTGATGCAGCCGCAGGCGTGTTCTCAATTGCGTTTCACGCGGACCTAAAGCTCCTCATCGCGGTCGGCGGTGATTACAGGCCAGAAGCAACTTCAAGCACAACGGCTGCACTCAGTCGAGACTTGGGGCAGACTTGGCAACTCTCCGCTCAGCCTCCCAGCGCATTCGTTTCTGCGGTAAGTCTTGCGTCGATGGATCGACGTGCAAAAATCTTGATTGCAACCGGCCCAACGAGCAGTTTCATGTCGCAAGACGGTGACAACTGGGAGCAATTTTCGACATTCGGCTTTCATGCTTTAGAAACCAGTCCCAATGGGAGTGTTTACGCAGTTGGTTCCGGTGGACGTTTTGCCAAACTGAATATTCGAAACTGAGGCATCCCAATGCGCTCTGATTAGCAGCCTGTTAGGTAGTTGCCACCCGGTACCGGCTCAAGCAATCGAATTCTCAGCAATCGTGAGAAATCTCACGGCACAGCAGCATTTAAAAATGCTACTCTTCAGATGGGCATGATCTCAGGATTTCCCGAAGCCCCTGAAGAAATTGCGGCTAACGTCAAGATTGCATTCACTTTTTGCAGCCAAGTGGACGATTCCTATCCTGCAGGTTGGGCAAACTCTTCGAGCTGGGCAATTTGTTTGCGTTGGGTCTGCTCTTTCGAACTTCCTAGTTGCGCAGTGTCAAATCGATTTGCTGGAGCCTTTGGCATGCAAATGCCAATCAAACTATTAATGCCAGCATTGGCGTTCAGCCCCAGAACTGGAGTCCTAGGGCAATACAGTACCATGCGATGGTTTCGGGTCAGTAGGATAGGACTCGCCGCATACCTAGTTAGCGTGTAAGGCACACTGGCGATGCGAGCAAAATCTTTAGTTCTGTTAGTAGTGGCATTGGGTTGCGGAATGGTGGCTGCTGTTGCAGTCAGTAAAGCCGTAATGGACCAAGGCGGAGAACCGGCGGAAACCACGGTTGAAATCTACGTGGCCAAAAAGAATTTGGATGGCGGTATTAAACTGTCGTCCGATCATTTTGTCTTAGAACGCTGGCCGCAAAGCCGTTTGCCTGAGGGCCCGATCTTCAAGCTTGAGCAAATCGACGGCAAGTTCATCAAGCAGAATATCTTCGCTGGCGAACCCTTCATGGAAGCGAAACTCACGACCACACGGGAGGGGCTCGGCGATCAGTTGCCCAAGGGCTACCGAGTTTTCGACATCGCGTCGGGAGGAATCACCTACATTAAGCCTGGTGATCATGTGGACGTCATTGGTACTTTCAAATTGGAAGGCAATGGCAACATCGCTGAGTCGAAAACGGTGATGCGAAATGTTAGAGTCTTTGCCATCAATGGCAATCCGGCCCGCGAAGCCGATAGCAAGCAGAGCACTGGTTCATCGACTTTACAGCTACAAATTAAAGAAACTCAAGTCGAAGCGCTCACGCTTGCCAACAAGCTCGGTGAAATGCGTATCAGCCTCCGTTCTTCCAGAGAAGACGCGGATGCGGAAAGCGAAAATGAAGCCGACAATGGCGAATCCTTCGTCTCGTGGGTGCATCAAAATGAACGTGACAACGAGCCATCCTCGGGACTTGCCTCGGGAGCCAATGCTCAAACATCAGGAACAAAAGCTCAAACGCTAGCTCCGCCTCAGAATCAGTTTGCGTCCAATCCTCCGGCCGCGAAAGCCAGCAAGACTGAGCCCAATGAAATGCTCATCGTGACGCCAACTGGCGTGGCGCGCTATCAATGGACTAACGACAAAGAGCTGCCGCGATTGGTTACTGATGCGAATAAGGAGGAAAGCAAGCAAACTCCTCCGGTTCAGTCGCAAGCAAATTGGCCCTATCCCGCAGGAAATGTTTACTCAGGTTTTGGCGGATACACACCGACATATCCCAATGGCTCGAATGCACCGGCTCAGGGAATTCAACCCGGATCAACCTCGGGGATTCCTCCCACGGATGCAAACATCATGAATGCAAAAGAACCCCCGAAAATCGACTAGTTCGATCGGTTTGTATGAATAAGTCTACATTCACGGGTCGTATGACGATAAACGATAAGCCGACACGTAGGATTAGCCGAGGCGGTCAGTTGTGCACGAAAAAGTGTACGACGGTGAATACACGGCATATCGTGTCGACTGGATTTTGAAAAGCTAATTGCCAATCCAGTAGAGCGTGCAAGCGGTCAGGGACGACTGCGTAGCGTTCTACTCCAATAGTACAAGGATGTCCTGGGATGGCTCACTCGCAAAAAAAACGAACTTTGCGCAGAGCGCTCGTGGCTGCGTCACTCGCTTCAGGCTTCTTTGCTTCTGCGTGTACCCAATCCGATCGAGTGCTCTCCCAAGAGACTCCCGTTTCGCAGTGGAGCATCACCAATTCCGAAGTCGCAGTGCAAGCGACTCTTGGTGGTCGCCAGTCGATTCAAATGGTAATTAGCACCAGTCGCGAAATCACCGCTGATCGACCCTTCAAACAGGTTCGTATTCAGAATCCCAATGTTATCACCGCCCTTCCACTAACGGGCGGCAATCGGTTACAGATTTCCGCAATGACAACCGGAGTCACGCAGGTTGATTTGGTTGGCGCTGATGACTCGGTCTATTCGATCGAAGTCATGGTACTGGGCGACGTAAGAGAACTGGAAGCGATTCTGCGCCAGGTTTTTCCAGGCACGCATTTAGTCGTCACTCCTATTCAGAAGGGCTGCATCATCAGTGGCTACGTGACTAGCGATGACGATGTTGAGCATGTTGTACATATAGCCGAACAGTACTTTCCATCAGTCATCAACAAAGTGACCGTTACTGGCGTGCACACGATTCAACTCGAAACGCAGGTCATGGAAGTCTCGCGCACGAAACTGAAAGAGCTCGGCATCGACTGGGCGTTTGGGAATGGTGATGATGCAATCTCTAACACCGCAGGCGGGCTTCTCACGGCCGCCGGGTCAACTTTCGGCACTACCGGAACACAGAACTTTTCAATCCGTGTTGCCGAAAAGGGAACTTCGTTCTTTTCATCGATCAGGGCGCTGCGGCAAAACAACTTAGTCAAAGTGCTAGCCAACCCTACGCTGACGGCAGTCGACGGTCGACCTGCCAGCTTCAACGTGGGTGGTGAGATTCCTATCGTTGTACCATCTGGCCTCGGCCAAGTCGGTATTCAATATCGCGAATACGGTACGCGAGTCGACTACGTAGCCAAGATTCGCGGCGAAGGCCGAATTTACCTCGAAGTGCGTCCCTATGTTAGCGAAATCGATCCAACACGCAGTGTAACGATCAACGGCACGAGCGTTCCCGGATTGCGCAGCCGATTTCTGGAAACCGGTGTCGAACTGCAAGCGGGCCAAACGCTGGCTCTGGGTGGATTGCTTCAGCTGCGAACCGAATCGATCAATTCCGGATTGCCATTCTTTGCGGACCTGCCTTACCTGGGCGCGCTCTTCCGTACCACGCGTGAATTGCAAAACGAGATCGAATTACTGATCACGGTCACGCCAAACTTTGCCGGTCCAATGGACGCTCACGAAGTGCCCATGGGTGGGCCAGGCACGAGCAGCACGAGCCCAACCGAACGCGAGCTGTTCTGGAAGGGCTACATCGAAACTCCCGTAACTGAAAACTGCCTGCCAGGCCAAGGTCAGTCAGGCATGATTACAAACGGTTACTCCAACGGCCAGATGATTCAAAACCAAGACCAAGTTCAGCCGATGATGAATTCATATGAGTCATCGCCAGGCATGATCAACACACCACCGGTCCCTAATCCATCGGCGCTAAGCGTTGGTCCCAATGCCCCCAAATTGGCACGACCGCCGGTTGGTCCTTCAACGACCAGCCGTCCGCAGCTGCGTTAAGGCACTTTCGCTTTGACCGAGGACCACAGGAGAAAATGGGTTTGTTTAAGGTAATCAAAAAATGAGCAATGTACTCCGCTTAGCCATAGTAGACCCTAAAGACGATACTCGTGAGCGTCTCAAGGCGATGCTGCTGGGCATGGACATTGTCTGGCTCGAAGCAGAGTGCTCGCGCTACGAGTTCTTCCCAGATGTGATTTCTCAGTCGAAACCCGACGTTGGGGTCATCGCACTCGATGCGGATTCCACCAAAGCCATTGCGTTATTGGAGCGGATGCGAACCGACGCTCCTGATTGCGCCATCCTGGCTGTCAGCGCGACTTCCGATGGGCAATTAATTCTGCGAGCCATGCGCGCCGGCGCCAAAGAATTCTTGACTCTTCCGGCCACACTCGAAGAAATGATGAGTGCCCTTAGCCGTATCGCGGACAGCAAGTTCGGCGGAGTCGATGGTAAAAGTCGCACATCGAAGATCATTGCTGTAGCTGGATCTTGCGGCGGAGTTGGCTGTACCAGTTTGGCAGTCAATCTTGGTTGCATTCTCGCTGCCAATCCAGAAAACTCTGTCGCGCTGGTTGATTTAGATTTAGCCATCGGTGATGCGGATGTCTTCTTGGACACGATGCCGGACTATAGCCTAGTTGACGTTACGCAGAACATTGCCCGACTCGATTTCCAGCTGCTCAAACGTTCGTTGACTAAACACAGTTCAGGTTTATATCTCTTGCCGCGGCCTGTGCAACTACAGGACATTAGCTTGATCACCCCTGAAACGTTACGTCGCGTTTTCGGTCTACTCAAAGCTACGTTCACGCACATTGTAATTGACGTGTCAAAAGGCTTCAGCGCGACGGACTTGGCTGCGTTCGAATTTGCCAATGATGTACTCATGGTGGCGCAGCTCGATTTGCCTTGCTTGCGAAACCTAGTGCGCCTGCTCATGTCTTTTGACGAGATTGAAGGCCTGCGCGAGAAACTCAAGATTGTTGTCAATCGTGTCGGCTTAGAGAGTGGCCAAATCAAACTGAAGAAAGCCACCGAGACCATCGGTCGCGAAATCTACTACCAGATTCCCAACGACTATCGCACCATGGTCGAAGTTCGCAACAACGGTGTGCCACTCCTCGAACAAGCGCCCAAGGCTCCCATCACGCTCGCAATCCAAGGTCTGGCTGATTTGTTGATAGGAAATAGCTCCAGCAGCCCAGCCGTGCCTAGCGACGATCCCTCGGCCAGCGGATCCAGTTCATGGCTCAATTTCTGGCCTGCGAAAGGTGCCAAGACAAAGTCACGCTAGCATTCGCCATGCAGTGATTTTTCTGCGGTAAATTGAGCAATAACGTTGCAGATTTCTCATGCTGCAACTTCGATCAGTCGAACAAGTAAAAGGGCGGAGGGATCGCGCGCACCATGGTGCCGTCAGGATCTCTCTTATGTCGCGACAATCGAACTTCGCTTTGCCGGCAGCCGTCTTACTACTGTGGTTGCTCTCGCAAACCAACGACTATGATTGTCACGCGCAGTCTCGCCCTCTGCCGCGAAATTCTGGCTCCCAGCCAACTCCACGATTGTTGCGCGCAAACAAACAGCCCTTCGCATCCCCCCACTCTTCGCGCCATCCCGTCCGTGCAGCCTCAGCCACACAGCACGCAGCGATACTCGCTCCCACCGCGATGAATGTTGCGAACGAACCAGCGAATTTGATCGAATCCCATGTCGGCACATTGGCTGAGGCGTCTCCTGGCGACGCGGATGACTACGGCGGCTGCGATGCGTGTGGCGGACAACTTGCTTGCTGTTGCGCTCCAACTGGTTTCCTATTCGACTGGACACGTGCCGACCTATGGGCTGGCGCTGTGGGTTTCACGGTGCCCGCCAATTTTCTCAATACCACCAGCAATTCGCCAGGAGCAATTGAAGGCGCTTTCGGATTTCAAGAAGGCATCAACTTCGGTACTCGTCTCCCCAGCCTGCTGTGCGGTCAGATGGGCTCGCAGCTCGGTATGCGATTCGTCCATGCGCAGCTAGATGGTTCCGCAGCAGGCGTTGATCGCCGCCAGCAACTGTTTCTTACTACGGGTCTATTTCGCCGAGTTGACTATGGTGTCCAAGGCGGTTTGGTCGTCGACTATTTACATGACGATTGGATCTACCAAGCCGACTTACTCCAACTGCGAGGTGAGCTCAGCTATTTGTTGTCGCCATGCCACGAAATTGGCTTTCGGTTCACTGATAGTCAGCAGATTGACGACACCACTTATCGTCTTCGTGGCAGCCCCACTTCGACCAGTGTTAGAATCACTTCACTCGACAGCTATCGCGGCTTTTATCGTTTTCGTTTTAGCGAACAGGCGCG
>JAYVHC010000331.1:0-8671 GCA_043771575.1 Planctomycetia bacterium | reverse complement strand
CTGGCCAACTAGTGTCCTAGGTTATTGGCTGTTCAATGGGAAGGAGTTCGATGGCTGCCGCCAATTCAATTACGTGCGGCATTTGGACCATGCTGTGATGATGTCCGCTGACGTAACGGACCTTGACACTCTGCGCTACAAAGCCCCAGCCGCGGTCGGGAGATAGGGATTGCTCGAAGGGAACCTCACGGGGACGAATCAACGTAATTTCGCCTGCATACGGTTGGACTTGGTAACGAGTGGCCAGTTCCATGTGATGATGGAAGAGCGACTTGAGGTCCTGCAGCACTTGCGTGACAACCTCCGGTGGCGTCTCTTCGCGCAGCACTCCAAGACTTTTGGCATGCTGCCATAACAACGGAAGCTGTTCGTCGGGATGCAAATCATTGAGTTCGCGCAGCGACAGGTTCACACCGTATTCGCGTCCCGCGCTGACCAACACTTCGCTCGGTACTAACTGTGCTGCTCCGTCGGGGATGGCGGTGTCGAGCAACAACAATTGCTCCACGGCCACGCCGCTGGCCAACAACTGCGTCGCCATTTCGAGCGCAAACAATCCACCCAGTGACCAACCGCCTAATCGGTAGGGCCCAGTTGGTTGAAACGATCGTATGGCACCAATGTAATCGCGAGCTGCCTCTTCGATACTATTCGGCAAAGGCTCGTGGCCATGCAATCCGCGTGAACGAATCGCGATCAGCGGCTGACGCGGCTCGACGCGTGCGGCCAATTCGCGATAGCACATCACGATTCCACCCGGCGGATGCACCATGAAAATCGGTCGCTGGTCACCGGTCCACTTCAAAGGCGCCAACAAGGGATGCATCGAATCGGGCTGTCCCGACTCGTTGTCGGACAATTTCGATTCGCGGCGAGCCACGTAGGCGGTCACCGAACTCATTCCAAAGCGTTCTGCAATCTGCACCTCATACAAGTGTACTAAGCGCTGTGCGACCTGCGAGATATCGGCAAGATCAAAGAGCAGTGAAGTCGGTACATGTACCCCCAGTTCCCCGGTCAATTTCGCCGTCAACATCGCTGCTTGGAGCGAACTACCGCCTAGTTCAAAGAAATTCTGATCGACGCTCACCTGCTCCACCTTCAACGACTCGCACCAGGCGGCAGCCAAATATTGTTCGAGCGGTGTTGAGGCGGTGACCATTGTTCGTTGTGTTGCCACGATTACACCTCGCGGCAGTCGTTTGCGATCCACCTTGCCACTTGACGTCATTGGCAAGTCGTCTAGAACAACCAATTGCACCGGCATTTTGTAAGCCGGCAGCCGTGTCGATATATCGCTGCGGATTTGCGTTGCCACCAGCGTACGATCCGAGACCACTTCTCGCAGACAAATATAACCTACCAGTTGCGCCGAGGGTGTATCGGCATCGACCATTATCACGACCGCTTGCGCGACCAGCGGATGCGTTAGCAATTGTTGCTCAATCTCTTGCAGTTCAATGCGATATCCGCGTAGTTTGACTTGATAATCCGCTCGGCCAAGAAACTCGAACTGGCCATTCCTCAGCCTTCGCCCACGATCGCCGGACAAGTACGCTGGAACTGTGCGGCCACCGCCCAGATGCAGTTGAATAAAACGTTCAGCCGTCAGTTCTGGACGATTCAAGTAGCCCCTCGCCAAACCTCGCCCTGCGATTGCCAGTTGGCCCGACACCGTATCGGGAACCGTTCGCAGCGCGTCATCAATCACGAAGACTTGTGCCCCCATAATCGGCTTACCCAACGGCACCGAGCAGCGCGGATCGTGGGAATCGATCTGCGCCGCGATCGCTTCCACAGCCGTTTCCGTGGGCCCATACAAATTCCACAATGTCGCGGTTGTTCGCTGCTTCACAAGCGAGGGCAATTCTCGGGACATCGCTTCGCCGCCGGTCCACAGCATGCGCAGGTCTCTACATGCGCTAAACATTGGGTGCTCAACCGCCAATCGCAGCAGACTGGGAATTGCTGGCAGCACCGTAATGCGGTCGCGAATGATCTGTTCGACGAGTGCTTGCACATCATGCCGAGCCTCAGCATCCGCCCAAATCAATTCTGCCCCTTGAGTCAACGTGGCCAGCGCGATGCCCAAGCCAGCATCGAATTGATGCGACAACAGCGTTAACACTCGATCGCCCGGATGCAATGCCACCGTCACATGCCGCCATCGCAACGTGTTGCAGATTGCCCGATGTTCGATCATCACACCTTTTGGTCGTCCCGTGGAACCCGACGTATAAATGATGTAGGCTAAATCGTCGGCATTGCATTTCTTTGTTTGGCTAAGTGAGTTTTCGAAGCGACCAAACGGCTCACTGAGAAAATGTGTCGCCCGAGTATCTTCAAGTAGCTCCTCGCGTGAAACCGCAGGTTGCTCAGAATCGATTGGAACGACCGCTGCTCCGCTGAACATCACACCTAGGATCGCCATCAGCGACTCGGGCGAACTTGACCCTGTCACAGGAACAATCGGCTGCGTTGTGGTCGCCCGCGCGCCCCAGTTTTCAATTAAAGCGCTGGCATGACCAGCGATCCTTGACATCATTTGCCGATAAGTCCAACTCGCCGAACCCATGCGCATAGCTGCGTTCTCTTGGTTCTCGGCAACCGCGCGTTCGATCAACGCGCAGACAGTTGTCGGTGCAGTTGAAACCGCTTGATGCGATATGGACTCGCACTCTGGCGACTTTGCCGCGTTTTCCAACACTGGGCATGTCGGGTCGCTTAACAACCCTTCTAGCAAATGCACAAAATTCTCAGCCATCGCTTGCATCGAGTCTTCTGAGAACAGGTCTCGGCAGTAGCAGATCATACCCCGCAGTCCGCGTCTGGTTTGTTCAAAGATGAATTCGAGGTCGTAGTGGCACGTGTGCTGCGGCACATAGAAACTCTCCTCTTGCAAGCCGCCTAGATTCGAGACTTCGTGTGCATCCGGAAACAGAAAACCAGCTCGCCCCGATTCGGATCTCAATTGAGCTTTCTCAAAAGTGCAAGAGACCTGAAACAGCGGGCTACGGCTTACATCGCGTGGCGGGTTGATATCCCGCACGATCGCCGAAAATGGATACCCTTCGAACTCGAGTGCACCCAACAGGGCGGTGTTTGTGCGTTCAACCACTTCGATGAAACTTGGCTGCCCTCTCAAATCGGCTCGCAGCGGCAACATGTTTACAAAGAAGCCCACCGTCTCTTCGAACCTACGATGACTACGACCTGAAAACGGACTACCGATCAAGAACTCGCGTTGACCCGTATATTGGCACAACATGACTTGAATGGCTGCTTGAATTATTGTGAACGGTGTTGTGCACACGCTCGATGCTAGCTCAAAAACTCGCGCATTCAGCTCGGGGGAGAGTGCGAGCGATTGGATGGCCGCCCGACCCGTAAAGGCCTGCGGTCGCGCATAGTCGGTCACAAGGTCCAACGTCATCGGCACGTCGCGCAACTGCTGGCGCCAGTATTCCTTCAGCCGACCATTCGCTGGTCCATCGACCAATGCTCGCTGAGCCGCGACGAATTCAGCGTAGTTGTTGGAGGCAGTCTTGAGTTGTTGAGCACGCCCCGAAACCAGTCCTGGATACACCTGCCGTACCTCGGACAACATGAGTATCAGCGACCAGAAATCGACTACGATATGATGGGTTGTCGCCAGTACCACAAAGTCGTCGTCCGCCAACTGAAAGACCGCCAACCGCAGCAGCGGTCCGACTTGCAAATTGAAGGGCCGCTGCGCCTCTGCCGATAGATACGCTCGCAGATGCTCTTCGACTGCGCACAAGTGCGATACGTCTACGACCTTGAATTCTGGTCGCAACAGTTGATGAACCGTTTGCCGCAGTTCTCCACCTTCGTCGGAAAATGTTGTTCTTAGACTCTCATGGCGTTCGGCAAGAAAGTCGAGCGCTCGGTGCAGCGCTGAGACGTCAAGACGCGTCCTCATTCGCGAAGGCAAGAACACGTTAAAGGGTGTGGCTAGTGGATCGCGGCAGTAAGCAAACCAAAGTCCTTGCTGTCCGGAGGACAATTCGAACCTCTTAGGAGTCGTCGGCGCAGATGGGCCCGCGGACGCACGCTCACGCAGCAAGTCAGCTAACAACGCACGCTGTTGCTGCGCAGTGAGGCTAGCGATCGACGATTCGCTTGCGTCAGTTTTCGGCAATGTCATAGGAGGTTGGTTTCACGTGACGTTGGCTTCCAGCTTTAACAGAAAAGGCAATCGACGACCATAAGTTTACCAAAAGGTCGGCGTCTGCTAAACGGATGCATGAGCGGACGCCGCAATCAGGCGTCAATTGCCTTGACCTCGCAGCAACCGTTCGAGTAACAGCGAGACTTCGCCATCCGGCAACGCAGGTAATTGCTCGAGCAAATCGCTGGCTTGCTGCCCAGTGATCGCTGACAAGGGGGTTGCGGCAACGCGAGACACTGCAGCGTTAGCGACCGAGTCGCGCGCAGAAAGCTCGATGTTCTCGCAAACCTTTACAATCACGTCATTGAAGCTGGCACTGCGCATCAGGGCGGCAATGGGAAGGTTAATCTCCATCTGAGCCTCGATCCAGTTCCGCATCTCGACCGCCATCAGCGAATCCAATCCCATCTCAAGCAGCGCTCGTTCGAGTTGAATATGTTCGCTCGCAATACCTAGCAACGAACCTGCTTTGGATCGCAGCAGCCTTTCGACCAGCAGGCCGCGCTCGGACACATTGGCTGAGCGCAATTGTTCAGCGCTTGCCAAATGAATCTGCGCGCCCGATTCTTCAGCGCCGCGACTGCGAAGCAAGTGCGCGAACCGTGGCGATACTCGCGAAGTAATACCCAATCCACGCCAAACTGACCAATCGATTCGCAGCACACTCAGTTGCAACTCGTTCAACTGCATCGCGTACTCAAGGCACTCTAACGCCTGCTGCACACTGAAACTCAAAACACCTTGCCGCTCAAGTCGTTGCCCCAATTGTTCGCGCTCTGCCAAGTAGCCAACTTCGCCAAGGTGTCCCCAGTTCATTGCCAGACCCGGCAATCCAAGTCCGCGTCGATAGTGTGCCAGTCCGTCGAGCAGCGCGTTGGCCGCCGAGTAATTGGCTTGCCCAGCATGTCCAAAAACGCTCGAAAGCGATGAAAACAGAACAAAATGATCGAGCGTGCGACCGAGCGTCTGTTGGTGTAGATTCCAACCGCCAAGAACCTTGGGACGTAAGACACGGTCGAGTGTCACACGGTCGAGATCCACCAACATGCGATCCTCAAGCACCATTGCCGCATGAAACACGCCGCGCAACGGCGGTAGCGTTTGATCGATAATCTCTAATGTCGTGGCTACCGATTCGGGTTGTGTGATGTCGGTCGGCAGGATGCGAACCTGCGTACCATCGGCCGCGAATTCGGCAACGATTGCACGGACTTGTTCCGGCGATAACTGCCTTCGGCCCGACAGCACCAAGCTGCCCGCGCCGCGACTAGCCATCCATCGAGCGAGTTGCTTGCCGAACCCTCCCAGGCCACCTGCGATCCAATATGTTGCGTCCTTACGGAACGAGATGGGCGCGTAGTCACCAGGAAAAACCTCAGCGGGTTTGGGATCGTAGCTCACCACAATCTTGCCGATATGCTTACCTTGCTGCATGAAGCGAAAGGCTGAGCGAGTGTCATCTGCTGTAAAGCACTTCGTCAACACTGGATGAAGTTCGCCTGTATCAAAGCGATCCACCAACGTGCGCAACATCGCACCCATCCGCGCCGGCTGCTGCTTGAACAATTGATCGAGATCGATTGCAAAAAAGGCAAGATTGTTGCGCATCGCATACAAGCCAAGGCTGGCATCGCTATAGATATCGCGTTTTCCGATTTCCAAAAACCTACCGCCGGTCTTTAGAATGTCGATGCCTCTACTAATTGCTTCACCCGGCAGCGAATTCAAGATCACATCGACGCCGGGCTGCTCTGCGTGGCGAGTCGCTTCCAGGATCGAGTCCGCGAAGCTAACACTACGCGAGTCCAGTGCGTGTCGCGCGCCCAACTGGCGGACATACGCTCGCTTCTCCTCGTTACCTGCCGTAGCATACACGCTGGCTCCAGCGAGTTTTGCAATCTGCATTGCCGCCAAACCAACCCCGCCGCTGGCCGCATGAATCAAGACGGATTCGCCGGCGCGAATTCTTGCACAATGATTGAGAGCGTAGTCAGCTGTGAGGAAAGCAATTGGAATCCCGGCAGCTTGTTCAGGACTGAGGTTTCTTGGCTTGCGAGCGATGAGATCACTCGCAACCGTGACGCGCGTTCCAAAAGAGCCGGGCGCGACTGCAATGACTATGTCGCCTACTCGCCAATGCAGGACCGCGTCGCCGACACGCGTAATGCGGCCGCAACATTCGGCACCCAAGGCCACTGGACCATCCGACAAGCCTGGGTACAACTCGAGGGCTTTCATCACGTCGCTGAAGTTGAGCCCGGTTGCCAAGACTTCAATTTCGACTTCATTTCGCTCCAGTGAGCGATTCACTGCCGCTCGGTAACGCAGTTCCTCAACGCCTGCCGTGGCACCTATTTGCAACCGGCTTGATAAGCGGTCCCCAGCATCGGCCGGCAACGTTAGATTATCAGCCTGAATAAATCGATGCACCCAACGTTCACCGTCGCGCCAAGCCACTTCATCTTCACCGCCATCTGTGCCCGAATTCATCGCCAGCAATTCGTCGAGTAAAGCGTTGTGCACTGACGCTGTCGAATCACTCGCAGGGAGATCGATCAGTTTTCCGTGCAGTGGTCCGTATTCACTAACAATCACTCGTCCAAATCCAATCAACGGTGTCTGCGCAAGGGCCAGCGGATCGGTCTGTCGTTCAGTAGCCTGAGCAAGTTGCGTGACGATTGCCAAATTGGCTTGCGTCGAGCTCGCAATGTTTTCCCAAGCTTGTACCAGGTGGAGCGGCGCAAGGGTGGTGAGCTGTGTACTGCGGTCAAGCTGATCCGTATCCAATTCGTGCGCGCTCGGAACATCCAAACTCCAGAGATAAACGATGTTCGTAGCCGCATGCCCCATCGTCCCTAGATGAGCCAGCAGGCTTCGAAAATCCTCAAGAGATTCCGGGTTAAGCGTAAACTTTGACCGTCCATCAAACGAGAAAGTTCTTCCCGTGTGAACTTGAGTGACGGCGAATCCAAGCTGCCGCAAACGCGCTACCAATCGAGAACCACAACCGCTGACGTCCTCAAATACCAACCATCGCTGCCTTGGATCAATATCTACCGCTGCCGCACTGCGGTCGAGGCTTTGTTTGACCCACGCATACTTATAAACCAGATCCTGAGCGGTCTCGCGAGGTTTGCCGCCGCCATGAACTCGCTGGCTCTCAAAGCCTTCCAGCGTAACAAGCAATTGCCCCTGAGAATCAAAAATGTCGATATCGGCTACCATGCGCTGCTGAGTCTTGCACAACAACCGGACATGACAACGCACCTTGCTGCCGACGGGTCGGAGTAGCCGCACGCGCTTGACCTCGGCAGGTAAATAGAGGCCGCCGAGCGTGTGGTCAAAGTCAGCGTCGGCGACGATCATTCCATGAAAGCATGCATCCAGAATCGTGGGCTGAATACAGTAGCCTGTAGATTCTGTGGACGTCGTCAAGTCCACCTCCATCCAGGCCGCGCCGTCGCGTCGCGTCCCGCTCTGAACGCCTCGAAAATACTGGCCATATTCAAGCCCCAGTTGCTTGCAATAAGCATACAACTGCGGCCCGTCAAATGACTCTGAATATTGCTCGTCGCATGAACTTCTGAAGTGCGGCATGTCGTCCAACGAACTGACCTCAGCCGTAAAAAGCGGCATCCACTCATCATCTTCAGTAGTGCGAAACTGCATTTCCAGATGGCGACGATCTGCTCGGTAAGAAGTTTCAATCCACTGTGCGCGGCCGTCGGCGAGCACGCAAGGATTGAGGAAACGGAGTCGATCCAATTGCACGGACTCCGCTGACGACGAAGACAACTGGCTGGCTGCCGTGAGTGCGCTTTCGATGATGGCTGCCGCGGGATAAACGCAAGCGCCACGCACACGATGGTCCGCTAAGTAGGTTTGCAGTCTAAGGTCAACGCGACCCTCCCAACTGCGGCGGGGGCCATGCTGAGCTTCACCCAGCAAGGGATGCGAGGCTTTGCTGGAGCGTGCCAACCGCGTTTGTCGCGATTCGGACCAACATCGACTCCGTTGGAACGGATACGTGGGTATCAGCAGCTTGCGCGTGGGGGGCGTATAATATCCGCTCCAACGAACCTTGGCTCCCATTTCATAAAGTTTGCTGAGCGATTTCGCCATGCATTGCAAATCGTCCTGATCCCGATGCAACGAACTCAGCGTATGAATCGACTTACCGGCAGCCTGAACGCACTCGGCAATCGAATAAGCCAGCACGGGATGTGGACCCAATTCGATCGCAACGCGATAATCACGGCCCACAAGCTGGCGCATTGCGTCAGCAAACAATACGCTGCAGCGGACATTTCTCCACCAATACTCGGGATCTAACTCGCGGCCATCGATCGATTGCCCAGTGACAGTTGAGATTAGGTCGGTGTGGTTCTTTTTAGGTTTAATAGAACTTAGGGATCGCAACAATGTGTCGCGCACAGGGTCCATTTGTGCGCTGTGAAAAGCGTACTCGACCTTCAGTCG
>JAYVHC010000330.1:0-8613 GCA_043771575.1 Planctomycetia bacterium | reverse complement strand
AAAGTGACTCGTGAACGCGTTCGTCAAATTGAAGCCAAAGCGGTTCAAAAATTGCAAAACCCAGTGCGTGCCAAGCACTTGGAAGGATTTCTGAAGTCGTCCGCGGCAGCGTAGCCAGATGTACAGGCAGCCCAGAGCACCTAGCTCTGGGCTTTTTTTGTTGGGCGTTTAATCATTTGCCTCTCGATCGTTTTCGATGGCTGCTTCATATACCGTTACGGCTGCTTTGGCCATCAAGTGCAGGGTGCGCGGAGATGGCTTGAGCGGTAACTTGTTGGGCCCAAGTCGCTTGATAATCTCGGCGATTGCCCCCTCAAGTTCGCTTTCCAATTTCTCGACTGTCTTGTGATCCATGGTTTCCATTTCGAAATAGACATGCAAACGGCTGGGATTTGGCCGAGTTGCTCCGTGTGGCCGAGTTGCTCCGCAACTTGGCTGGGGAGTCGCCGAAGGGAGTCGCGGAGCGCCTCCCCCCACGTAGTACTTGGTCGTATAAACTGCGATCCCCGTTATAATAACCGCGTGTCGCAGACCGCAACTCAAGAATCGGCTTTTGTCGCAGCCGTGAACGTCATTGGATCACTGTGCCGTACCTTTGGATGCTGATTGGCTCGTTCTTCTTTGCTGTCATGGGCCTGCTCATCGAGTCGCTCGGCAGGGAGTATTCATTCGCCTGGATTGCCACGATTCGCAGCGCAGTAGCAACTTTGATCGCCGTTGGCATGGTCTTGTATGCTCGGGCGGATTTTGTCGTCGTGCGGCCTGCCAGTCTGTGGATGCGGAGCTTGGCGGGGTGTACCGCCATGCTGTGTCTGTTCTTCGCGATGTCGCACTACGACGTCGCGGTCGTGCTTTCGCTTTCGAGCATGTATCCGATTTGGGTAGCCATCTTGGGTTGGCCGATGCTGGGCCAGATTCCCTCACGCGATACTTGGATGGCATTATCGGTGAGCACTGTGGGTATGTGGTTAATCTATGCATCGGCTAGCGGACCGGCGACGTTCAGTAACGAACATTCGCACTATTTACCGCAGGTTGCTATTCCGCTCGCCGCGCTGGCTTCGATGTTCAGCGCGGTGGCCTTAATCGGCTTGCATCGAGTCAAAGAGCTGGACCCGCGCGCGGTCGTTGCGCACTTCTCAGCCGTTTCAACGCTGCTGTCGCTCATGCTGTGGTTGTACATGCCGATGCAAACGATGTCCGACGAGCGTGATAACGGCAGCCTCGCTCGCCTAGTTGCAGTAGGCGTAGCGGCGGTCCTTGGTCAATTGTTTTTGACCAAAGCCTTTGCCGCAGGCCGCCCCGCAAGAATCAGCGTCATCGGCCTAAGCCAAGTCGCTTTCGCAGCCAGTTACAAATGGGTATTCGAAGGCCGAATACCGTCAGGCATGGGAGTTGGAGGCATGATGCTGGTGATCGGCGCTACCGTGTGGGTCATGCTTCGCAGCCAGGCAAATGACTGAGCGCAGGTTTGAAGCCGTTTACTTGCTTTCATTCAATCGCAGCCGATTTCCAAAGGGATCGATTAGTCCCATGCACCGGTTTTGAGAGAATTCTATCGAGGGCGGAGGCTGTTTGTCGGCAGTTGCTCAGCCATTCTCAATGAATCGCTGTCGAGTTTCAAGCGGTAAATGGCGATATCACCGGACTTCAAAAATCGCTCGCAGTGTCCGACTTCGATCAAGCTAGGCAGGTCCGCAAACTGACTCGCTTGTTGCTCGAATTCGCGAATCGAATCGCCGACGAGGACCAAGCGCGCATTGGGATAGCGGACAAAGCGGTCATGGACGGTTCTCCAAATCGATTCGGGGTGCTTACCGCTCGACAGTTCTTCGATGTTCTGTCCCAAATAGTACACCCAGCTTGGCTCGACCGGTCCAACACCCATCCAATGTGCAGAGGGTTGTTTCTTTTGGGTTGCGCGCACCAGAGCGGTATCTTGTCGATAAGTGCTCGCTTGCCGGGCTCCCACGCCGAAGAGACTGATTTGAAACAACACGGCGCAAGTCATCCACACGCGTGGTATCCAATGTTGACGTTGTCGTTCGCAAAGCAAGCCCAAGACTCCCGCAGTGGCAATCGCCAAGCCACAGACGCTGGCGTAAGCGATCTTGTGCATGACTTCGAGTCGGCTGAGCACGATGATGGCCGTTAGAATTCCCAGGCCCGTTATAATAGCGAGGCTGTTGGTGGCGACGCGCCAGCTGAATTTGGGAAGGTGCCAGCGGCTTTCGAACTGCTTCCAGTAGCTGCCAATCAGCAGTGCAGCTCCGGCGTAACAAGGTGTTATGTAACTTGGTAGTTTCGTACTGGCAAGGCTAAAAGCGATTAAATAAACTGCGACCCATACCGTGCCGAGCACTGCCAGTTGTCGCTGCACAGCATTCTCACGAAATGCGCCCCGCGTCCACGTGGCGATAGGAATCAGCCACAGCGACCACGGGAAAATGCCAACTACAAAGGCAACTGGGTAGAAAAAGATCGAACCGCTGTGACCTTCCATTGAACTCACCGCGCGGGCCAAGTTATGTTCCAGGAAAAAGCCTTTTAAAAAGGCTCCGTTGGTTTCCAGACCGACAGCAACATACCAGGGTGCTGCAACCATGAATGTAAGCAGTAAGCCTGGGATCGTTCGTAACGCGATCAAGGCGCGCAAGCAACTCAGCGGATTGAAGCAGTACCAAGACTCGTTTAGCAGCGTCCCTATCCGCTGCCCGATCGATGGCTGGGGTGCCTTGTTTACGAGGCCTTGATGGTCGTTGTTCCAAAGTTCAATGGTTACCGATTCAAGTCGCTTGTTGATCATCCACCAGAGATGGACAACAGCCAATGGTAAAATGACGCCGACTGGGCCCTTGGCGAGTGCCGCAAATCCAAGGCAGGTGTAACCCGCCGCAGCGGCTACCCAGCGCGTCGTGCACACATTACCACTGGAGAAGGGCGAGGACGGGGCGAGCGATCCGATAACCAAGATCGCAATGCCGAGTGTGCTGGCAGCAATCAACAGCGCGTCGGGGGTCGCTGCGCGTCCAGCCATAACCATCAACAAGCAGGTGGCTAGCACTGTGGCAGACCAAAAGCCGGCGGCACTGATGCCACGCGGGTTACCGGACACGCGACTGGCCAGAACGGCCACGACAAAAACGGTCAAGATCGCGGCCAGGGCCGAGGGTAGGCGAGCGCTGAAGTCCGACTGACCAAATGTCAAATAGCTAACCATTTGCCCCCAGTAGAGTAGGACTGGTTTGTGAGTTCGCAGTTCGCCGTTGAACGTCGGTACGGTCCAATCGGATCGTTGGAGCATTTCGACTGAGGCCCGCGCATTACGCGGCTCGTCACGGTCCCAAAGTTCTGCTTTGCCAAGGCTAAACAGGAACACAGCGGTGGTAATAACCGCCAGGACCAGTAGACGGAAAATCGATATCTGGGGCATAAGCTGTTCAGGGAATATGGATTGACGGCAAAAGCGGGATAGTCAGACAGGTGGCTTCAAGCTAGAGTGCAAGGTGTTGGTCGCGATGTTCGTCAATCGCTCGAAGCACCTTGTTCAGATACTGAAATTCACCTCCCACTTGCAAGAGGAATTCGCCGGCGTGGAAAGTGCGGACCTACCGTCGTTCTCGGGCGAGAGTTTTTTGCTATCTCGTCCGCAAATATACGCGGAGCCGGTGGCGCCCGTTTCAGAGAAACGCAGGCGTCCTCGCATTCATCGCGTTGCTTTTTGGCTCGCATTGGCAACGATCGTGTCCACATTTTGGGCTGGTGTGGGCGCTTGGATGCCAACTACGCCCTTGGCGATGGCATTTGAGCAATCTTCGTGGATGCCCGTGCGGCAGGCGTTGCTAGCGAACTGGTCCGCCGGTTTACAGTTTTCGCTCGGTTTGATGGCTATCCTGGTTGCGCATGAGCTGGGACACTATGTGATGACCATTATTTACAAGGTTCCAAGCACGCCGCCACTTTTCATTCCGTTCCCCCTGTTGTCGCCGATTGGGACGATGGGTGCAGTGATCATGATGCAAAGCGGGCAAGCAGATCGTAAGCAGATTTTTGATATCGGCTTGGCGGGCCCGCTGGCAGGACTGGTTGTGGCCTTGCCCATTTTGGTCGTCGGTGTACTTTTCCCACATCCAATTCCCTATGCGCCCAGCGATGCCTTAGTCATGGGCCAGCCGCTGCTCATTCAGTGGCTAGCGGCCTGGTTGGTGCCCGACCGTGCGGCGGAATTTGTGCACATAGCAAATAACCAAGTAAATCCGCTGTTGATGGCCGGCTGGGTTGGGTTGCTGGTTACCGGATTGAACATGATGCCGGTGGGTCAGTTAGATGGAGGCCATGTGACGTTCGGACTGGTGGGGCGACACTCTTATTGGATCGCTGTAGCGGCCATGGCTGGAGCCGTTTCGTACATGCTCTACTCGCAGGTTTGGATCTTTTTACTAATGGTCGTGCTGGTGTTCGTGATGGGATTGCGTCATCCACCGAGCAGTAATGACGATCGCGAGTTAGGTTGGCCACGGCAAGTTATCGGCTGGGGCTCGTTGGTATTGCCTATTCTGTGCATTCCCGCTAATCCGATTTTCTAGCAAATGGAAACGGAAAAGGCCGCATCCAATGGATGGCGGCCTTTAAGCAAAAATACAAAACGGATTTTGAACTAACTTTCCTTCGGAACGGTCGCTTTGATCTTTTGCACGAAGTGGTGTTCCCCCGACGACTTCAGCAAGGAGGCTGCCCGCTTTTCGGCCTCTTTCTTTTGGTCAAACTCGAACACAGCAACTCGTTTTAGAAGCTGATTGAACACGGCCCAATAAATACGCGTGCAAACTTCGACCTTGACACGTCGGCGCGGCTTGACGGTTGCGTCGAGAGTAGCGGTTGAAGCATCAGATGAGACAACCGCACTTGCCGAAGGGGCAACCAAGTTACGCTTTGGAGCCTTCGATGCGGATCGAGGCTTAGGCGTCTTGGATTTTGATTTCAGAGCAGTAGCAGCGCGACCAGCCATTGCAAGGAACTCCTCAACAGTAGGTTAAGATAAGAATGAATCAGATGACAAAGATTGATTCAGGACTGGCGACATCCCTTTCCGTTTGGACTCTACAAAAGTACAAACGACTCTTCCTTGTAAACGTTAGGCTCTGGCGAGTACTTGCAAAATTCCAACCCAACGAAATCATTTTGAGTCTCTCGTCTCATGCTGATGTCGGCAGGCAAGGATAAAATGGTGGGTAATGACAGTTGCGACCGTGTGCGAGAAATCAAGCAATCGGTGGGATTGTCGAAATCTAAAAGGCAGGTCTCATTGCTCAACGCAACCTCTATCCTACCGCATTGCTATGGCGTTTCCCAGTGCTGTTTTCTACATTCGGCAATCAAACTTCAGTTTCACGCGAAAGTGTGATTTAGCGCTTGACAAACGCTTATTTACCGAGATCAAAATGTGTCCGAAAAGGGGTCTGACCCTTTGGAGGCAACACGATTTCAAGGTGCTTTGTGTCGTTGCCCGAGCGGGTCGGACCCCTTTTCGAACTGGCTCGCTCGATCACGTCGCTGGCGGCGTACCCTTACCTTCAGCGATGTAGTTCTGACGTTGTGTCGCATAGGTGCTGGGCGCAGGAAAATGTTCCGCCAGCCACGCGTCAAGTTCATCCGCATTGGGTGGCGCCTGTTCCATACGCTCTACGATTTTGCGCATGAACGCACGGCACCAACCGCAGCCGGTCCCCGCACTTTGGCATTCCGCCACTTGACTGGGCAAACGAACTCGATGAATGCGAATGTAATTGATCACCTTGCGCCAACTGACGTGAAAGCAAAGGCAAAGTTCATCATCGGGTTTCATCAGCGGAATCCGAATTCGTTTGCAAAATCTAAAATTGAATGTGTTCCAGCAGTGCGTTATGAAGCTTGCGAAAAACCCCGCCCCAATCACCCAACACACTTTGGCGGAAAAGCCTCACGGATGGATACCATGGCGAATCCTCGCGGTGTAGCAACCAGCGCCAGTCTGGCACGTAATTGAGAACTAACCAGGTTGGCACACCGAGCGCGCCAGCCAGATGCACAATCGACGTGTCGCTGGTAATCACCAAATCCAGTTGTCGCATGATTGCCGCTGTATCCATAAACGCGCCACTCGTCTTATCCACCTCTGAACCCAGCGAAAGGATGGGCTTGGCACCGTTCCATGAAGCTAATTGCTCGCTTCCGAAACCGCTTTGCAAACTGATGAGCTCAATACCAGGAATTCCTGCTATCGTCTCGAAGCACTTAAGCTGTACGCTTCGGAACGCATCCGCCTGGTGATCTGGATTACCTTGCCAAGCGATCCCAATGCGATACGTGCCCGATTGCTTTGGGAATCGATGCGCCCAATAATCAGCCAACTGCGGCGATGGGAAAAGGTAAGGACCATCGTAGGGTATGTTCCGCTCGTTGATCCCCAAGATTTCTGCCGCGTCTACGAGCGAACATTGTACATCCATCGGCTGCTCGATGGTCAGCGAATTCGGATAAAACGGACCTAGCTGAGGAGCGTTCTGTAGCAGTGCAAGCAACTGCGGTTGGCAGTGCACCAGCGTTTGTGCTCCGTGATTCCGCAAGACGGAGGCAAAGCGAACGAAATTGAGCGTATCGCCCAAACCCTGTTCAGCGGTCAGCAAAATTCGACGGCCACGCAATTCGCTTCCATCCCAAACCGGAATCGCAGTGTTTATACGGTGCAAGTCGCCGACTCGCCATCGCCAGCGATATTCTTTCCAGCCTTCTTGGAAACGTCCTTGCAACAGGTAGATCACTCCGAGGTTCCGATGCAACTCGGCTTCATTGGGATTAATCTGCAATGCTTGCTCATAATAGGCCAAGCCGCGTTCGAGTGCGCCGGTCCAAACGTGCAAGGTGCCTCGGTTCTTGAACGCATTCAAGTAATCGGGCTTGAGGTCGATCGCTTTCTGAAAACACTGGTCCGCTTCTGCGATGCAGTTCACATAGCGCAAAGAATTTCCCAAGTTGTTAAGCGCGATGGGAAAAGCCGGATTGAGTTTGAGCGCCTGGCGGTAGCAGTCGACGGCCGCAGCGTATTGCCGCTGGTCGTGTAGGGCAATTCCTAGAAAGCACCAAGCATTTGCATCGTTGGGGGACTTTCCAAGAACATTGCGGTAAATGTGTTCGGCCTCTGCAAATCGCCGTTGCTGGTGAATCTGCCAGCCGCGTTGAAGTTCAGTCTGCGGTGTGCTCATCAATATTCGGACTTCAATGAAAAAGGACCAAATCAGCGTGGCAATATTATGCAACCCGCTTACGCGCCCCAGCTTATACCTCTTCCGGATTTAGGACAATGAAATGTTGCCCCCAAGCCCCATATTTCGGAAGCTCAACGGTGTGTTTACAAAAACCGAAAAGGTGGATTTATTTGCTGGTTGACACGGGCTCCCAGCTCGCGTAGCGTCGAACTCAATTGAATCGCAATTAACCAAATTTTACCGTGATTCCTATTTCCAACCGAGAACTCGGTGGTGGAAAATAGTGTCTACTTCATTAGCAAACGCAATCACGAGACCCCTGAAGCCCCGGCTTCAGGGGTTTTTTGTTATCATTTGCACGCTCGGAAAAGCACAAAAGGCGAGCGCCGCAGCTCGCTTGAACCAGAAAAAGTCTATCCATGAATCGATCCATTGCAATTTACGACACGACACTTCGCGACGGCACGCAAGGCGAAGGCATCAGTTTCTCGCTGCAGGATAAATTGAACATCTGCGAGCGACTCGCCGAAGTTAGCATTGACTACATCGAGGGGGGTTATCCGCTCTCCAACGAGAAGGATGTGGCGTTTTTTGAGCGAGTTCGCGGTCTGCAGCTCGGCGAAAGCAAAGTGTGTGCGTTTGGGATGACCCGGCGGCGCGGTTTGAAAGCGGCTGAAGACCCTGGAATGCAAGCGATGTTGCGAGCTCAAACGCCGGCCTGCACGATCGTTGGCAAGAGCTGGGACTATCACGTTTTGGAAATTCTAAGTGTTTCGCTCGAGGAAAATCTGGCGATGATCGGCGACAGTGTCGAGTTTCTCGGTCGCCACTGCGAGATGATTTACGACGCCGAGCATTTTTTCGACGGTTACAAGGCCAACCCAACGTACGCGTTGAAAACCCTCCAAGCCGCCGCGATCGCTGGTGCGAAATGGCTAGTCTTATGCGATACCAACGGCGGCACACTGCCGGAGGACGTGCAGATGATCGTTGCCGCAGCCATCGAGGCTACCAAGTCCTACAACGTCCAACTCGCGATCCACTGCCACAACGACGGTGACCTCGCCACCGCGAACTCGCTGGCTGCAATCGATGCGGGTTGCAACCAAGTTCAAGGCACCATCAACGGGATCGGCGAACGCTGTGGCAACGCGGATTTGATCGCTGTTATGGCCAACCTGGCTCTAAAGAAAAAGGGCTTCCAAGTACTCGGCGGTCGCGACTTGGTGCATCTGACAGAACTCTCGCGCTACGTTTACGAAACCGCCAATCTACAACTGCGCAACAACCAACCATTCGTCGGCCAGAGTGCTTTTGCACACAAAGGCGGCATGCATGTACACGCGGTCGCTAAAGCAGCTCACACATA
>JAYVHC010000329.1:0-8723 GCA_043771575.1 Planctomycetia bacterium | reverse complement strand
GCGATCTTGGTCCAAGCCTGCGCTGATCGCCTAGCCGAAGCCTTTGCTGAAATGTTGCACGAGCGCGTCCGTAAGGAATGGGGCATCGACGAGTCGCTGACAAAGGAAGATTTAATCGATGAAAAATATCTCGGCATTCGACCTGCCGCTGGATACCCATCGTGCCCCGATCACACGGAGAAGCAAACTCTGTGGCATTTGCTAGATGCCGAGCTGCGAGCCGGAATTTCGCTGACCGAGAGTTTTGCGATGTGGCCCGCAGCGTCCGTCAGCGGCCTGTACTTCTCGCACCCCGACGCTCGTTATTTTGCTGTCGACCTCATCACTCGCGATCAAGTCGATGACTACGCCAAACGCAAAGGTTGGCCAAAATCGACGGCTGAACGTTGGCTAGCACCGAACCTTGGGTACGATGCGTAGGAGTGAGACACAGGCGCATCCCGCGGCTACTCACGCCGACGGTACTCACTCTGGTGTTGTTAAGGCGCTTGCTTCGCGGTTCGCAAAGTGACAAACTTTTCAAAATTCTTTACAAACTGACTAAGAAGCTCGCGTTTTGAGCGTTAACTACGTGGGCAGGCAGGATGCTGCCGCTTTTCTCAACACGGAGCCCGCTTGATGCACTCCACAGAGCACGCGAAAGCCTCGGGAAATGGCCAATTCCTGGGGAGCGAACTGAAGTGTACGGACAACCCGTCGCCGCCGCCCTCCCAATGGGTAGCGGAGGTGTTTACACGGCTAGAAGTGCCGTTGGTCGCGTACGTTCGCAGGCAACTATGGGGAAACCTCGAAGCGGCTCGTGACATTGTTCAAGATGCGTTTGTGAAGTTGTGCCAAGAAGCGTGGCCGGAAATCGAGCCACACGCGACGGCTTGGCTCTACCGAACGTGTCGAAACCGAGCTATCGATCTATCGCGACGTGAGGGACGTATGAGTGCTATTCACACAGCAGCGGATATAGCCAGTTTGCAGGATCGAGCCAGTCACGGCCCGGATCGTCGCGCCGAAGAGGGCGAGCAACTGGATCAATTGCGAGCTGGCGTCGGCCAGCTCACCGAGCAACAGCAAGAGGTACTGCGTTTGCGTCTGCACGATGGCCTGAGCTATCGACAGATCGCTGAAGTTACCGGACTGACGATCACCAACGTCGGCTACCACCTGCATCAAGCCATCTCGCAGTTGCGAACGCGGCTTGCAGGAAATGGTTGACCCAAGTGGCGTAAGCTTCCAGCTTGCGTTTGTCAGCCGTCGGCGCTAGCTGCGGATCTCGAAGTCGCATAGATTTCAAATCTGCAATTTCAAATCTGCAATTTCAAGTCCCAAATTTCAAAATAATTTAAATTCAAATCATAGGACCCATTCATGTCCACTGAAAAATACCCTTGGCCGCATTGGCAGCTTACCGCGTTTGTGCTCGATGAACTCAAACCCGAGATCGCTGCACAGATTCAATCCGCAGCCGATAACGATCCGTCACTGGCCGCTGAAATCACTGCGATCCGTGCGACGGTTGCTCAAGTCACGCGACTGTACCAACACGAGACAGCTGGTATTGAACCGACAACGTTCGCCCCAGTTGCTGCAGGCGACCAGGTTGGTCCATTGACGGTTTCATCGAATGATCCTGTTGTCTACAGCCGAGCAACAGACGTCAAAGTGAATTGGACCGCAGCGGTCGGTCTGCTCGTGGTGGCGGCCTCGCTACTGATCGCAGTTGTGTTTGCAGCGCCTGCATTGCGAACCTATTTCGCTCAATCAAACGACGTGCTCGCAAATGCTGATCATGCGCAACGAGTTACCGTTGCGGAAGCAAAGACCCGTGAACGTACAAAGAAACTACAAGAGGCGAAAGCTGAATTAAGCAGTACGCCGGCGGTGCGAAGGTCATCGGTTGCCGCTGAGCAATTGTCAGATGAACCCCAATCATTTACTGTGCATGTTCCTCCAGCTGACTCGCCCTTAGCGGCGAATACAAGCAACCTAAATACCGTCCTTAGTGAGTCTGTTATAGAGGCTGAAAGTGAATCGTCGAAGCCGCTGCCAAACTTTCCGTTGGAATCCTTGCGCCAACACAACGAACAGGCGAAAAGCAGTGACAGTGAAGTTGCCATGGACGAACAGGGAGCAAGCAAATCCCTGGAAGCATCCAAAGATATCGCTCCTAATGTCGATGGTGATCAAGACGGTGCGGTAGGGATTGCCGCGAATTCACTCGAAGGACTCGAGTATATTCCGGATGCTAGAAGCCAAAAAAGCTTAGGGGAAAAGTCTAGCGGGGATCAAAAAAGTTCTGGAGTACCAAACGCTGGTGACATGGGTAGCATGGGTGGCAAAGAAGCAAAAGCTAGTAGCAGAAATGCTGGTGGTAGGAGCGGCAAAAGTGCCGGTGGTGGTATGGGTGGCATGGGCATGGGTGGCATGAATGTTGGGGGTAGGGGTGGTATGAAAGGCGACAGCTCGGTTCCGCGCGATCAGGGAAAGGCAGATGGTTCTGGGCTGTCCAACGATCTCTACGCAGCCCAAGGAATGGCTGACCACTTGGCTGCGGAATCGCCAGCGGAAGCAACTTCTTCACCCTACTACCTCCAGGACGATGTGCAGTATTTTCCAGCCGGCGAGTATGCATCGGAAAATGAGGCGTTACGTGCAAAAGGCCGCAGGTTGAGCGTTGCAAGTGAAGCCAGCAGCGACCGCTACGCACCGATCTACGAAAACCCCTTTAAGTTCGTGGAGAGCGATCCGCTGACGACCTTTTCGATCGATGTCGATACGGCTTCTTATGTGAAAACTCGACAGTTCCTCATGCAATCGCGAACGCTGCCGCCTGCAAATGCCGTGCGCGTCGAAGAGTTCATTAACTACTTTGAATACGAATATGCCGGGCCTCACGGTGAGGATCCTTTTGCAGCCAACTTGGCGATAGCCACTTGCCCTTGGCGGTCCGATCACAAACTGGTTCGCATCGCTCTACAAGCCAAGAAGATGGATGTCAGCGAAAGGCCGAAAGCGAATATTGTGTTTCTACTGGACGTCTCCGGATCGATGGACGAACCCAATAAACTGCCACTCGTCAAAGAATCGATGCGGATGCTGATTCATCAGCTGGGCGAGAACGATTGTGTCGCTATGGTCGTGTATGCCGGCGCCGCCGGCTGTGTGCTCGAAAGCACTCGAGGCGACAAACAAGATGTAATTCTCGGTGCTCTCGATCGCTTGAGCGCAGGCGGTTCAACCAATGGCGGACAAGGCATTCAGCTCGCCTACGAAATCGCCCGCGATCACTTTGTGCCTGGCGGCGTAAATCGTGTCATCCTGTGTACCGATGGTGACTTCAACGTCGGCACCACCAGTACCGAGGGGCTGGTCAATCTGGTCGTCGAAAATGCCAAGAGCAAAGTGTTTTTGACAGTGCTCGGTTACGGTATGGGCAATACGAACGACGCGATGATGGAGCAGATTTCTAACAAAGGCAACGGCGTCTACGGATTCGTCGACTCGCGCCGTGAAGCTCAGCGGCAGATGATCAAGCAACTCGCAGGCAATCTGATGACTGTCGCCAAGGACGTGAAGATCCAAGTTGAATTCAATCCCGAGCGAGTCGCTTCGTACCGCTTGATCGGTTACGAAAACCGCAAGCTTGAGAACCAAGATTTTGCAAATGACAAGAAAGATGCTGGCGAGATTGGGGCTGGTCACCGCGTGACAGCTCTGTACGAGCTCGAACCAATCGGTGCCGCCAAAGTTCAACCTGCGGAAGGTCTGCGATATCAGAAGCGCAAGTCAAAAGTAGCTGCCGAACAAACGGCCAAGCCAAACGACGAAACCAACCACGAATTGCTCACCGTCAGCCTGCGTTACAAGCAACCCGAAGGCGATACCAGCAAGTTGTTGGCGTTCCCCTTAATGGACACCAACAAACCGTTCGCTGAAGTTGATCAGGATTTCAAGTGGGCCGCGTCGGTCGCGCAGTTCGCCATGCTGCTCCGCAACAGCGCTCACAAAGGTTCTGCCTCGTGGAGCGGCCTGATAGAGACCGCCGAATCGCTCGCAACCGACGAGAGCCGCCGCGAGTGCGTGAACATGATCCGCGCGGCTGCTGGCTTGAGTGGGCGGTAGTGGAAACGGGGCGAGCATGCGAGGCTCCTGCCGAGCGATTTCGGCGGGAGTGCGAGGCTCCTGCCGAGCTTTTAGGGGGCGGCCGTTAGACCATCCTGCTTGTGAACGTCCAGCGACGGACCGATAAAAGCTTCGCAGGAGCGTTGCTCCACAGCTCTAAACATCTTTTTATAGTGCGATCCATCCTAACGGGAGAGCGAGGCTCCTGCGGAGCTTTATTGGGCGGCCATTTTGCGTCCACAAGCACTTGGGGCCGATCTCTCGGCCGAAAAAGCTCGGCAGGAGCCTCGCTCTCCCGACCGATGTTTTCATTAGTCGAAACGCCAATAAAGATGTTTAGAGCGGTGGCGTCGCTCTCCCCCCGTTTCTCGCCCCCGTTTGGCACCCAGACACTCGCACCAGAGCCCGTACCGCTACTTTTCAGCGAGTGGCTTGTCGTGCAATCGGAAGTCGTCAAACATCAAGTGCGCGTCGTCCGCATGATCGACTAAACGCAGTCGAACCATTTCACCTTTCCAGCCGCTGACGTCCAATGTGGCTCGATGCAACGCATCTTTGCCGCCGCCGCTGGTAGCGGCGAGCACTTGTCCGGAGCGCTCCGAGACGAGTTCCACGCGAGTTTCAGCGTTTTCGCTGCCACCGATGAGTAGGCTCGCATAGCCTGCAGTCAGTTTGAACGGGCGGCTGATCAATTCGCCGACTGCCTTGTTATCGCCGGTGTTAACGATGTATTTACCCGCACCCGTGACTGCCTCAACACTCTCCGGTGCAGCCGTTAGTAATGCTTTGGACATCGGTCCGCGAACTTCCCAGTCATTCAAATTCCCCGCTTCGAAATCAAAGTTCAGTGGCTTGTCGCCCATAGCCGGCCGGCTGCCGCCAAGCGGATCGTTGATGGCAATTGAGCCCGTAGCGGGACGCTGCTGAAATGGATCTTGTGCGGCTAAGCCGGGCACGAGAAATTTATCCGCCGCCAAACTAGCCGGCCGTTGCAAGAACACATGGGCGCCGCGTTTGGTACCCGAAACAATATCTTGCAAGCCGTCACCATTCACATCGCCGACGGTAATCTGAGTGCCCACTCCGCTGCTATTGTCGATCACATGCGGAATGAATTGAATGCGACCCGCCGAACGTTTAGCTTCCAGCCACAGCAGCGTTGCCGGTTGCGAGTGGCCGTCGTCATGGTAGCCGTGAGCCCACCAGCGTTTGCCGGTCACAATATCCGTCAAGCCATCTCCGTTCATGTCACCAAGCGCAACGGCATGCAGCTGACTGACGGCGATGCCCACGGGACTCGTTTCCGCTTTGTTGGTCATAATGTCCACGCGTTCGAACTGAGTCGCTTCCGCGTTTGTGGCTTTGTAATAGGACAAGCCAAAACCATGCGCCGCCAGACCGGTCAGCACTTCGTTCTTGCCATCACCATCAAGATCAAGTGCGTACATCTGCGATCCGCCGCCAGCGGAAAATGCATGCGGCTTGAAGTCCCATAACATGTCGCCGGGGGCCTGTTTGCCTGGATTCTTCCACCACCCGTCCTTCTCAAGCAGGTCGACCAGACCGTCGTTATCCACGTCGCCGATGCCGACGCCGTGCGTGAATCGTTGATAGCCGTTGTTAGGAGACACATTTCGAAACGGCCAAGCCTCCGTTGCCGCGCGACCTGCATGCGATGCGAAACCGTAGCAACCTTTGCTACTGCAAATCAAATCCAGCACTTTGTCGCCATCGATGTCGGCAATCAGCGGCGATTCGTTGTCAACGGAATCGAGCAGCGTGTACCGTTTCCACAGTCCCGAATCGGCTTTGTCATGACCTGGGTTTTGATACCACCAACTCTCTTTACCTGGAAATCCAAGCACCAAGATATCTCGCTTGCCGTCCGCATCAACATCATCCGAATACATCAAGAAATTTTCAGAGTAGCCGATGGGATCAATGGCTGGCCCTTCGTAATATCGAGACTTTTTCTCAAAGCCTGGACCCCAGTAAATGAACGGTCCAACCGCCACATCGCCTTTGCCGTCACCATTGTAGTCACCGAATGTGCCGCCCTCGGCATAGAAATCGCTGCTCAATTGCACGCGTTCGAAGTGCGGTTCAGCCGCTTGTAAGTGTGACTGGAGCGCTTGGCCTATTGGACTCACTACAGAGAGGATCAGCAGCAAACGAAGTGCTCTTCGCATGGATAGGCCTTTTGACTTGAATAGGAGAGAGGATTTTGGCGGGAGGTTAACACAGGCAATTATGGTCACACTACACCGCAATTGGCAAACCAAAACGAGTCACTTGCCAAAAAAGTTTCGCCAGCAGAATTTGTGGATTGATTTTGGTTCGTATCCGAAACAGCGCAGTGCCTCGCTGCCTTTCTTATGCCCTGTGTACAAGTGCCGGATCTAAAACTTCAAATTTCAGATCTGAGATTTCAAATTTCAGATTCTGTAACATTTAGTGTAGAACGATTGTCCCAATCGTTCAGAATTGGTGTAGAACGATTGTCCCAATCGTTTTTGGGAGCAATTGGTACAATGGCTGTATTTCCCACCCCAAAACTAAAGTTGTACAAAGCACTAGTCCAGCATGTGCGGACGTGGAACGAGCGAGTCCTGCTCGCGCCAATCGATCAGTTGCATTTCGACCTTGCGAAACCCGCGGAACTCGTTGACGACCGGTCGGAAAACGACGTCGATCGGAGTTGTCAGATGCTCGAAATGCGGCATCCATTCTTCCGCATTTCCAAAGGCAATCGCCCGCATCTGTTTGCCGTGTTGCGACAATTGAACGCTTAGGTGCTTGCCGCTGGTACCAAGCAGTTTGGGCAGCGAGACCGTCACGCCGGTTGCACAGAACAGCGGTCGCGGGTTGCCCATTCCGAACGGCGCGAGCAGCTCGAGCTGCGTCATGGTGGCCAAATCTAGGTGCGCGATCGCAGCCTCTGCATCAATACTGAATTCACCTTCGGTATCAATCTGCGCAGTCTGCTCAGCCACCGCTTCACAAAACGCCGTTCGAAAGGCCGCCACATTTTTTTCTTCGATGCGCAGACCGGCAGCTGCTGCGTGTCCGCCGCCTCCAACCAGCCATTGCATACATTCTTGAAAAGCTTGATGCAAGTTGACGCCATTGGGGCTGCGCGCTGAACCGGTGCTGGCCTTCGCTCCAAATTTGTCGAGCGCGATGAGCACTACGGGCTTGTGAAACTTCTCTGCCAGTTTGCCCGCGACGATGCCAATGATTCCTGGATGCCAATTTGGAGACGCAAGCACCAGTGCGGGGTCCTCCTCCGGTGAGTGTACTTCCTTGGCTTGCTTCATCGCAGAGATGTGAATGCTGCGTTCGAGCGTGTCGCGATTGCTGTTCAGTTCTTGGATGTAATCTACCAACGCCGTCGCACGGGCTTCGTCTTCGGTCACCAGCAGTTCAACGCCCAATTGTGCCTGGCCCAGGCGACCTGCCGCGTTCAATCGCGGCGCGAGCATAAAGGCAATATCCTCTGAAGAGAGTTCACGTTTTTCAGTGAGTTTTGTGACGTCCATCAGCTTCTTCAGGCCTAGCGATGGGCTGCGTTTAAGGGTCTTTAGGCCATTGCGCACGATGACGCGATTTTCATCGACCAACGGCACAACGTCAGCGACCGTGCCGATCGCCGCGAGCCCGACCGCTTGCATTAAAAAATCTCGCAAGTTGTCTGTCACACGCGGGGAACCGCAATGCTGCTGACAAAGAGCCCACGCAAGCTTGAAAGCGACTCCCGCGCCGCACAACCCCGTGAACGGATAGCTATGGCCAGGCAGAGCCGGATGCACAATCGCTTCGGCACAAGGCAATTCGTCACCGATGCGATGATGGTCCGTGATGATCAGCGATAAACCCAATTCTTTCGCACGCCGTGCGGGCTCCAAACTCGCCACGCCACAATCGACCGTGATCACCAGTTGCTTGCCACGATCGGCCAGCTTTTCGATCGACTCGACATGCAAGCCATATCCCTCTTCCATGCGGTTCGGCAAATGATAACTGACATTCGCGCCGATCTGTTTGAGACATAAGTAAAGTATCGACGTCGCCGTCATTCCATCTGCATCATAGTCGCCATAGATGACGATCTCTTCGCGCTCGCGCACACCGCGCATGATCCGTTCGCAAGCCGCAGTCAATCCCGGCAACTCGTCGGGCGGACGCAAGCTGGTCAACTTGGACTCCAGAAAGCTCTGCACGGCGGAAGTCTCGGTGACATCGCGTTGCAGCAGCAATTGCGCAACCACCGGCGACACGTTGCAGCGACTAGCAAGATCTTGGACAGCTCGACGATCATGTTGGCAGAAACGCCACTTTTTCTTCGCAGATTTGCGTTTCGTCGGGGCAGCCACGACGGCTTGAAACGCTGGCGACTCTCCGTCGGGTGGTATGAAGTTCTTCCCTGTCACGGCCAATCCTCATCCGCGTGCCTGCCAACAGTCGAAATGGCTCGATCGCACTACAAACCCAGCATTGAGAAGCACGGCCTTAGGTGCGTGAACCGTTTCTTAGTTTAGGGCCATTTCGAGAGACTGCAAGTGCGGTGAGAAAATCGGCATTTCGGGGCGACAAAAAGTGTAGAACGG
>JAYVHC010000328.1:0-8688 GCA_043771575.1 Planctomycetia bacterium | reverse complement strand
GTCGGTGATGAGCAAATCGAAAGCAGCAGCTCTCAATTTCTCAATCGCAACTAATCCATTTTCTGCAGCGGTGACATCAAAGCCCGCGTTACGTAGATTAAAGCATAAGACATCGGACAACACACCGTTGTCTTCGGCAATGAGTATGCTACCGGCAAGGTTATTCAAGCGTGTATCCTTTGGGCAAACCCATGTAAAAACTTACTTGGAAGGAACTGATGATGTTCAACGAGCGCGGCACTATAGGCTCAATTGAAGACGTCGATGGAAAGGTTTAGCAGCCTCCACCGCCTAGAACGGATCGCTATAAACCTGCCGGTCGACCACGCCTGCCTTGGTACTCGCGTATTGCAGCACTTTGGCTACCAAATGATATAGGTCGCGTCATTCACGCTGATGTTTCCAGTAGTTTGATTGTAAACCCAACCGGCACCACCGGCTTCAGGAGTGCTAATCGGGTTTTGAGTTGAAGCAACAACCGTGTCGTTCTGATTGGCGCCGATCTGAATCGCAGGGAATGGTCCCTTAAGATAATCCTTACATGCCGTTTTGAGCGCCGCAGCGGTTGGGTAGCCATTGTTCTTGGCATTGTATAATTCGATCGCACTGCGCAAGACAACCAGCGACTGCCGAGTCGAGTTTTGACGAGCATCGCTCGCGGTGTCAAACATCCGCGGGGCCGCCACGGCCGCGATAATCCCGATAATCAGGACAACCACTACTAATTCTACCAGCGTGAACGCTTTACGGTTTCTTACGCCATATGTACGCATTTCTTTAAGCCTTCATGAAAATTTTGCTTCTGAATCTGCTTCAAAAGATTAGGTTGTAAAACATGTCGTGCAAGAAAAACAGAAAATTATTTAATGGCCCGTGTCAATGTGCTAAGTTTTCTTGCCGACATGGACCATGTATGTATTACAGAGCGAGTGGCCGCATCTTGGGAAATGCTCCTATTCAAAGTATTACTGGAAATTCCATGCAGGAATTCTCTCACCTACTTAAACTGGCGGAGGCGATTCGTGAATCGCTTGAAAGAGATTTTGGCATTCGTTTCATTATTTGGTCCGAGCAGGGTGTATGGCGGCCGCTAAATGAGCATGGTTTCTCAGGAGGAGATGGTGGTCTAACTGAAAGAATAAGTAAACTTCTCGGGCAGCATCCAATCGCGGATACGGCGGAAACTTTTATTTTTTCAGGCGACCATCAAGCACTCGTATTACCTATTCATGGTGCTAAGAGTCTGAGGCTTCTGGTCGTGGGGATTATTGGTTCCCGCGATTTGGCTTTGGCAAGGGCGCTGGCCGACACGACCCTCCGAGCATCTAGGCAGGCTAGCCAATCGAATGATGCAAATGAGCGGCTAAACCAGTCATTTATGCAGATTACTTCGGACTTCGAAGAGCTGAGTTGGTTGAGGTCGTTAAGCGATCATTTCAAGGACTGCGACATCAGAAATGGAATGGCTGAGGTTTGTCGCAGTGTTACTCCTGCTTTGATTCAGCTGATTTCCGCCAAAACAATTGCTCTCTTTGGAACTCCGAGCGATCAACAGAACGGTGATTCTCCAGACGACAGCTTTCCGCTACTTTTTAGTTGTGGTGAGGGCGTGGTACCGACTGAGTATTTACAAGCCATTCTTAAAGAAATCGTTGAAACGAATCCAGAACAGACGATCGTTTGGAATGAACCCATTCATAATAGTAATTGCGAAACGAAATGCCCCGTTCGGAATTACATCCTGGTCCCGTTGCAAAATGGAAGTAAGCAATTTGGCTGGCTGATCGCGATTGACAAATGTTTTTCTCCCGATTTATTACTCGCACACAATAGTGGTAACTGCGACCGAAACAGCTTTGAGTTCGGAACTGCAGAGGCAGGATTGATGCGAACGCTAGCGGTGATGCTGGCAACGCATGCGCGAAACAATGAATTGTACCGGGAGAAGGAAGCCCTATTGGTAGGTGTAATTAGTTCCCTCGTAAATGCCATCGATGCTAAGGATGCTTATACATTCGGCCATAGCGACCGTGTGGCGTCGGTGTCAAAGCGCATCGCGCGAGAAATGGGATTTTCTGACGCCGAGTGCGAGCAGGTATACATGGCGGGGTTGTTGCACGATATCGGTAAGATCGGCGTCCCCGATAACGTGCTCGGCAAGCCGGGTAAACTGACCGAGGACGAGTTTCATTTAATGAGAAAACATCCAACTATTGGATTTGATATTCTTAAACACCTTAAGCCACTGACGTATGCCCTGCCGGGAGTGTTGTGCCATCATGAATCCATGAACGGTCAAGGCTATCCTCATGGCTTGAGCGGCGAACAAATTCCTATGCTTGGGCGGATTATCGCAGTTGCAGATAGCTATGATGCGATGACAAGTGATCGCATTTACCGAAAAGGCGTGGCGACCTCGATCGCTGAGGAAGTGCTGCGCAAAGGCGCCGGCACCCAATGGGATTGTGGTGTCATTGACGCATTCTTCGCTGCCCGCTCGGATATCCATGCGATTTGCGGAACCGGTGAAACTCAGGCAGAGGTGGCGTACCTCTCTTCCGATGATAGGATTCTAACGGCTGCCCCAAGCGTTCATTGAATCACCGGCACTTTTTGGGGATCAGTGTAGGATGCCGGCAACATTGTTGCGAAAAATCAACACCCCGCTGTGTCCACATGGCAGGGCTATCCGTCGCGTAAGTGTTTGGTGTCACTAGGTTTGGCGACTGTGTTTTAGATTCTTGTACGCAGCGGCACTCGGCTTGCTTGAGTTTGGACTGTTCCTTCCGTCCACACCAGCCGCGAGCTTATCATGCATTGCTTCGATTGTCGCTTATCGAGAATGGCTACTCTAGTTTATGGTCTATTGCTAGGTTCCATTCCATGTCTTGGTTCCGACACGCTGAAGGTTGTCCTCGTTGACGGTCGGCAGATCGCTGGTAACGTCGATTCACGGACCGACTTAGATCGACTGTGGATTGGGCGCACCGAAGGTAATGTTGAACTTGTAAGTGGATTCCCGTGGGCTGAAATAAGCAGTGGCGAAGTGGGAAGCGAAAGGTTGAACGCCGAGGAATTGCGACGCTGGTCGGTTGAAAGACATATACCGCAGGCAGCCAAATTGGAAACAACCCTCAAGCAAGTCGACAAGCGGGTTGAAATGAATGTCCAGCCAAACGCAAAGCCCCCGACTTCATCGGTAAAGTCGTTAGCAATCAGAGCCTTTGTCGGGCAATGGGATCAAGATGCACAATCCGATGGCTTGCAGATCTTCGTATCGCCGCTGGATAAAGATGGTCGACTGGTACCCGTCAGCGGCCAGATCGATTTCACCCTCATCAGCGAAAAAGAAGCCTATGGAGGTCGACCGATTTCCAAATCGCATCCCAAGTTTGCTCCTATCGCCCAAATCAGTCAAAAGGTTCGGGCCAGTGATTTTGCCAATGGACCTGCGGTCTACCATCTTGCATTTCTCAAGCAGCATCCGGACTTCGATCCAAGAATTGCAACTCAGGCGCTGCTCCATGCCAGGCTTGCGATACCCGGTCGCGGTGTATTTGAAGCCAGCGATGCGCAAGTCAGTTTACGTGAATACAGTCGGTTCCGAGATCAAATGCAACTGTATTCTCGATCTCGTTACTTGCCACTAGAGAGTGGGGGACTCGCAAATCCCTAGTTGAGGCTCGATTTACTCGCCTTCTCAGGGCGTGATAGGAACTGGTCGCGTCTCTTCACTTACTCTAGGTTTTCTTTCGTCGACTGGTGCTACGACGATTTGTCGAACGACGCTCGACAGCGACCTTTTCTGTTGATTTAGCAGCTCGGCGTTCCTTGCTTCGACGATTAGCAGTCGCCCGTTTTTCTAACAAGTGTTCGAGTGCTTTAGGGATCGGTGCCACGTGCGTTGCTCCGCAATGAATGATGAAAATCAGAGAAATGTCCCTAACAGCTGCAATGCTAGGGAACGATGGCTTGTCCTGGGCTTGTCGAGGCGGCGCGGTCGTCCAGCGAATCGTCTGAACCAGTTAGCGGCATATGCATTGGGTTCATAAAAATGACGGGTGAAGACGTTGACTCTTGGTGCGGTATGAATCCAGAAGGTGCACCGGTTGGAATGTATGATCGTTGATTATTGCGTTGGCGCGGCGGAATCGAATAACAAGGAAGCTCCGCTTCAAACTGCGCACGGTCGACAGGTTTTAATGGTCCGTACAAAAGTGGAGTAAGCGACTTTCGCGATTGTTGCGGTTCCAGTTCGCGGCATCCTCGATCATCGGGAATGATGCGAGGCAAGAGCGTAATGATAATTTCATTTCGCTCGCGCGTCGTTTCGCGACGCTGGAATAACCATCCCACAAGCCACAGGTCGCCAAGAATTGGCACTTTGTTGCGACTGTCGTTGGCGGTTTCCTTGATGAGGCCGCCAATCACGATAGCTTCTCCATCCCCCAATAACACACTGGTCTCTACTTCAGTTGTTTCGCTTTCAGGTAGTTGCGTAGTGGGATTGATTCTGCCCGTCGAAACTTGCGGCTTTACATGGATGAGAACTTGGCCATCGTCGGTGATCGATGGAAGGACTTTTAGAATCACCCCGACATCGAGAAAGTTGACACTTTGTAAAGAGCTCGTTTGAGTGGTCGTCGTAAGCAAGTAGCCGATTTTAGAACCCACTTGCATGGAAGCTTCTTGGTTGTTCAGCACGGCAACTTTGGGCGAAGCCAGTGTTTTTGCGTCCGTGGTTGCTTGGATTGCTTCAATGATGCCGGTTAAATCCTGGCCCTGAATTCTCAGCGTTGATGTGGGAGTGCCGCTCGTGGCGAGTCCGGTCGTGCTCAAGGTGACTTGCGAATTGGAAATACGAGCGATTTCTTGAAGGTTTACTCCATGTCGACAGTTGTCTTTCAGAGTCACTTGCAACACATGCGCTTCAATTAACACTTGCCGTGGCGGAACATCAGCCTGGTTCAAGTAGTCACTTATGCGCTGTAAATACTCCGGCAAGTCCTCGACGACCAGTTGCTCTTGAGCGCGACGGTGATCCGTCGGTACAGATTGGTGAACAAAGGACTGCCCTACCGGAGAAAGCAAGCCTTGAACAATCTTATCAACATCCGTCGCAGTCACATAATTCAGAGTAAAGACTTGCACACCACGCCCTTGCGTGGCTGCTGATATCTTGTTGTCTGCCGCGATTTTGGAAACGATGACCGTGTTGTTTTGTTGAGTCCAGGTGTAACCGTTGGTTGTCAAAATCGCGTTGAGCGCGTCTTCCAGACGCATGGCAGTGATATTAACGGAGATTTGTTCGGTGACATCGGCTCCCATGATCAAATTCAAACCATGTTGTTCTGCAATCAGGCCAAGGATCTTGTTCAGCGGTGCATCGTGCGCGGTGAGAGAAATAAGATCCAGCTTGGATGACACGCGTATATTCTCAAGTGCGCCGTCTGCGGCTAAAGGTAGATGTAACAACTGCCTGGGTGCAAGTGCAAGTGCAGGTGCAGGTGCAGCATCTGCGATCGGGATTTCTTCTTGTGATGCCGTCAAGCGAATAGGTACTGCGGATCGGAGCACCTGGGTTGGCGATGGTGTGGTAGGCGCAGCCAGTATCACATTGTCGGATCGCCACTCAGCAGCATTTTTTCTGGGAACGCTCGGCAGGCCAGCCTGCTCGAACACCGACCATTTCGTGTTACGGTCGACAAGCCCGCGATTGCCGGATGGCAGCGCCATGGAATCGAGCGTTGGCGGGCTATCATTTCCTAACGTACCAAGCGGTGAGATTGGAACATCACTTTGAGGAGCCGCTAGCTGCTTCGCCTGAGTGCTTGGCATGGTCTCATCTTTGGAAACAACTACCGAAGCCCGTTGAGACTGTGACGCGGGGGGAGTAGTGCAGCCCAGCGAAAAGAGCGAATTAAGCAGGAGGAAAGCCAGTGCCCAACCATAACTTCCTATAGAAGTCGATGTAATACTCTCACGAAGGTTCATCCGACTTGCTAGCATTTGTTCAACTGTTTAGCGATGAGGTAGGGCAACTTCTCCGGTTTGAATCGGTGTTCAATCGATTTTAATTAACTCTAAACTGTCGGAATGCACAAAACTCACCCACTGAAATTTGTTGCTGGCACCCCCAGTGGTGCGCCGCTTCCCGGGATGTTTTGAATAGAAGTACGACTACTGCTTCACTCAGTACAAGTACGCGACAGTGTCCAGAATGTGGGTAATCATGAGCCCGGCAGGAGCGACCAACCCAAAAAAGTCCGTTTCGTAATCCCGCACGTTCAAATGTTTTTTAGGTTCTGACAAATACTGGAAATATCATGTTTGTACTTTCTATTTAGCGACCTAAGCTTAATTGGTTGTATGTCTACAAGATCCCCTGCAAAGCGATTTTCCAGCCCTTAGTGGCCGTTATGCAAATCCAATTTTCGTTCATTCTTAAAAATCGAAGCCGTCATCTGCGTCGAGGCTATACACTCGTTGAAATGACGATCGTCGTGCTCATTAT
Source organism: Planctomycetia bacterium (assembly GCA_043771575.1). GTDB lineage: Bacteria > Planctomycetota > Planctomycetia > Pirellulales > Pirellulaceae > Aureliella. The sequence goes on along the minus strand of JAYVHC010000328.1, from coordinate 2,174 downwards.
TGGGATTCTGGCGGCGGTTGTATTACCAAGATTCTCTGACAGCATGAGTTTCGCTCAAGTTGATGCGGCGGCCAGGCGTATGGCTTACGACATCAACACCGCACGTGGCAGAGCACGTTTAACAGCGCAAACTATTTCCGTCGGTTTCAATGCGACGGCTAATAATTATATTTTAAACGGAGTTCCTGATGCTGAGCGTAACGCGAGCGCAAATAGCGTCATTGCACTCAACGATGGTGCGTTTTCTGCCACACTAGCTAGCGTCAGTCTCACCGGAGGAGGAACGACGATTGCCTTCAATGGATTCGGTATTCCAAACAAAGGCGGTACCATCACGCTGACTGGCGGTAATGTGAGTAGACAAGTGGTTGTGGATGGCTCGACAGGATTGGCCACAGTACCATGAATCGAGTGACGAACAAGGCAATTGCGAGTACGACAGAACTGCAAGGAGCGCGAAAGGGCTACACGCTCATTGAGCTCGTAAGTAGTTTGGTGACGGCCTCGGTTCTGATCGGCGGTTTGGGAAGCGCCATCAAGCTGGCTACACTGGCTGCCCCCCAATCGCAGAATGCTACTTCCTGTGCTTTGTCAGCCGCTGACGCGATGGAAATGCTTGCCAACGATCTGCGTTATGCCACGACTGTAACCAATCAGTCCGCAACGCAGATCACTATCACCGTACCGGATCGCGACGGCTTGTCTCCGCTAACGGAGACGATCACCTACAGTTGGTCGGGGATAGCCGGAGCGCCGCTGGTGCGAACCTTTAATGCGACATCTAGTAATGTCGCCACGGACGTTCGTGAATTTTCATTGATCGGGCACAATCGTGTGGTAACTATGCCGACGTCTTATTCGGACAGTGCGGAAGTTCTGCTGACTTCTTTTAGCAATCCGAAAAATGCAACCACTACTGACTGGAGTGTGGCTTCAAAGGCCTGGATTGGTGAATACGTTCTACCCAGCCTGCCTTCTGCGCTCAGTTGGAAAATCACCAAAGTAAAATTTAATGCCAAACAGAACGGAACCAACAGCGGCACAACGCTGGTGGAGATTCGCTCGGCCAGCGGTGGCTTGCCCACGACCACGGTCTTGGACTCGCAATCCATGCTCGAGAACACGCTGACCACGCCGGGCTATTCGCAAAAAACGTTTTCCTTTACCAACGTCCCTGACACTGACGTGGGAACAGGACTGTGCGTCGTACTGAAATTCAGTGTTAGCAGTCCGTCATGCTTTGTTCAGTACCTTGCCACGGGCGCATCCTCGGGAAGCAATACTTTGGTAAGCACCACTAATAGCGATCCAGGTTGGACTGCGGGAGCTGGCAAGAGCATGTTGTTCGAGGCTTGGGGAACTTACCGAACGCAGAATGCACAAGCCTATCAATACTTTCTACAAGACATGCGGTGCGCGTTGCGAACGGGGGCGAGTTCCGTGGGGCGTGTCGAAAAGAGTGTGCGTGTCCTAAATGAACCTCAGGTGGGCGGCCCATGAGACAAGCACGATCTTTTCGCCTGCCCGGTCAACGCAATTCCGGCTTCTCGTTGGTGGAAACTTCCATTTCTACCTTACTGGTGGGACTTCTGTTGGTGGCTTCGACGAACACGGTGGGAATGTCCGTTCGAACGCAACAGCTAACCGCATACATGGTAACGGCCTCCGCGTTGGCTGACTCTTTAATGTCCGAAATACTTGCCAGTTCGTATATGGAACCTGGTTCCACTTACTCGTTCATTACACGTGAATCCGATGAGTCGGGTGGGTCGAAAGCTAACTACGACGACGTGGACGATTATGACGAATGGCAGGAACAGCCACCTCAATACCGAGACGGTACAAACATGCCGAATCTATCTAGCTGGAAGCGCAAAGTGCTTGTGGAATGGGTGACTATCGCCAATGGTTCGGTGGCTAAGTCTAATTTTGAAACCAACTTAAAGCGGGTCACTATTGAGATTCATTCGAACGGCATAAAAATTCTCTCCCGCGAGTCATTGACCTCTAACCCCTAGTTGATTCGTCAAAGGGGTACTGGGGTTTGTTTTATCAGCCGGAACGCTTCGGCGTCCGGTTCCAGTAATGTAAACCGGGTGGTACCGCGTTGTCGTCGTCGACCATCGTGGGCTCGGGGCCGAACCGCACGCCGAAGCCCACATGCCGGCCCGGCT
>JAYVHC010000327.1:0-3198 GCA_043771575.1 Planctomycetia bacterium | reverse complement strand
AGCTTGCGTAAGTTGCTGGGGCAAGCAGGATGCTGACCCTACTTAAGAGCTAATCCGCAGTATCTGCGAATTGCGTACCAAACTCAAGATCGATTGGCGTGCACATTTGCGTAATATTCTCGCTGAGATCCAGGCCCGCATCGGATTGACCCAGGATGACGTGCCCCAAGGTAAAGCCTGCAGTATGAATGCCCGGCGGTAGTCGCCTGACGAACCACTGCGTGCCGCCACCGTAGAACTCCACCGCGCCGTCCTTAAGCCGCCCTTTTCCACCGCTTATGATACCCAACGTGCCGATCAACAGCCCCAGCAAACTGTAGGACGAGGCCCAAATGACAGCAATCGTTTTTTTAAAAGTTGGGTTAAAGTTCGACACGCAATTGCCTCCAAAAAAGCGAAAACCTATTGACGCTTGACAGCTGTCTCAGCTACCAATCCATCGCAGTGCCAGAGTCTCTCCGGCAAGCAGCTAACTGTGTCGTTGCGCAAACCTCGGACGATTTTTCGCGTAAGGCGAACGCACCACAAACCAAAGTACCGGCTCGGTTGATGCGATTTCAAGTCATACTAGCATCTGTCATGGCAGCCGCGCTGGCGTTTTCAGTGCCCGCGTTAGGGCAGCAACGCATTCAATTTCCAGCACCGACTGGCAATGGCCTCCGGCCCGTTGGTTCGACGGTTCAAAACACCACACCCTTGGGAGGCCCTGCTGGCGGGCCGGTGATGGTACCGCTTAATTCGTCGAGTCCATTGTATCCATCTACAGGTTTAGGAACGGCACAGTTTGACGCTTACTCGACTAGACAAGTCACAACACCGAACTTTCCGCAAACGAACCCTTATGCGACACCTGGTTCCGTGGCACCCAGCCTCGGCGGAGCACCAGCGGTTCAGCCCGGTGTTTATGGTCCTACGCCAAACTTCGGAGCGGCACCTGGTTATGCAGCACCCGGTTCTGCAGCGCCTGGGGGATACGGCGTTGCTCCAACATTGGGAGCTACGCCCGCTTTCAATGCGCCGGTGAACTCTGGCTATCCGGGCTACAACGGTGTCGCGCCTTCATTGCCTGGAGTCGGGCAAAGCGGGATACTCGGTACTTACCCCTACACCAACCCATCGGCCTATCCGCCCGGCGCATTCCCCAACAGCAGTCCCTCAGCGCTATTCCCCGGCGCTTATCCACCAAACGGATACGGACAAGGTGGCGGAGTGGGGAGGTGGTTTGGGAGCCTGTTTGGCGGCAACGGCAGTGCGCTCTATGGCCAGCCTGGAACTCTTAGTCCACCGGGCAACCTCGTGCTTCCTCCGGGAGGTTCGTGGGGCAACTGGAATCCGCAGGGATCAGTATTCAATGGCTCGCCCGCCTACCCCCAAGTTCTGAGATTGTTTCAAGGGCCGCGATTTCGACACGCATGGATCTATGGTAGTAAAGATCCCGAAGCGCTGCAGATCAATGATAGCGACGTGGCGCTCGCATTTGCGTTTCCCAATTTCTTGTACTCGACGCAGCCTGTTTACATCCTGCCATCGTTCTCGGTGCATCAGTGGGATGGGCCGCACAAAACAGCGGCTGACTTGCCTGCGATCGCTTACTCGGCCTTTGTCGACGCAGGTTGGCAGTCGGATCCAGCACGCATCATAGGTGCAGAACTAGGGTTGCGAGTCGGTTGGTTCAGTGATTTTGAAGCCAACACAACGGACAGCTTGCGGATCATGGGGCGAGCGCTCGGACGGGTACGGTTGACGCCTGCTGCCACTCTGAAATTGGGTGCCATCTACCTTGATCGAAACAAAGTCAAACTGTTGCCCGCCGGTGGAATTCTGTGGCAACCCAACCCTGAAACACGTTTTGATTTGTTCTTTCCTGAGCCTAAGTTGGCTCACTATCTGGCTACCGTGGGGACCATGGATTCCTGGTGGTACGTAGGTGGCTACTACGGCGGCGGGGCATGGACAGTAAAACGCAAATCTGGCGCCAAAGAGTCGATCGATATCAACGATTTGCGATTGGTTCTAGGTCTGGAGTGGGGACGTAACGATCAGATGCGAGATGGTCGACGTGTAGGATTTCTCGAAGTCGGCTATGTATTCCAACGCGAAATCTTGTTCAAAGAATCTCCCGCTGATAACCTCGATCTGCAAGACAGTGTCATGATCCGAGCCGGCTTCGGTTATTAGTGTGGCGTAAGCTTCCAGCTTGCGTTTCGGCTACGCCTGCAGCTCGCGGTTTGTTGCACCTTCCAGCTGCTTTATCTTCTCGCTTCTTGATTTAGGCTCACAAAAGTCTGAGAATGCTGACTTGCCTATTGCCGCTGCTACCGCGTCCCGAACCTGCGAGCTAAAAATGAATCGCCTACTTGTTTGTATTGTTGCGTTTCTTTCACTTTGTAGAGATGTTTCAGCACAAAGTGTGCAACGCGACGTTCCCTACGCAGTGCCAGCAGTCGAGCGTCAGGTGCTGGATATTTACTCACCCAACGACGCCAAGAATTTGCCCGTCGTCTTTTGGATTCATGGGGGTGGCTGGCAAACGGGGGACAAATCCGAAGTTCAAATCAAACCCAAAGCGTTCACCGAAAAAGGATTTGTGTTTGTAGCGACAAACTATCAGCTGTTACCCAAGGTTGAGATGGGAAGCATCATCCGGGACATTGCCAAGTCGATTCACTGGGTCCATGATCACATTGCTGATCAAGGGGGCGATCCGCAACGCATCTTCGTCATGGGACACTCGGCAGGTGCTCAGTTGGCGGCTCTGGTCTGCACCGATGATCGTTACTTGAAAGCGGAAGGACTATCGTTTTCGATTCTCAAGGGTTGCGTGCCCGTTGATGGAGACACCTATGATGTGCCGGCGATCATCGAGACTGCCGAGACCCGTCGTCGGGTTCACCATCAGCCGCAAGCCAAATTCGGTCATCGCGAGAAATTTGGTAATGATCCAGCAAAACACCTTGATTACTCGGCGGTCACCCACATCGCCAAGGATAAGAAAATTCCACCGTTTCTTATTCTTTTTGTGAGCAGTCATCCGGATACGAGCGCCCAAGCGGAGCGACTCGGTGCAGTGCTGAAGGATGCCGGAATTCCGGTCAAGCTGCATGGTGCCAAGGACAGTACGCATTCGAAGGTCAACGAGGACATCGGCTTGCCAGAAGATCCAGGCACTCACGCGATTTTCGACTTTGTCGTGGAAGC
>JAYVHC010000326.1:0-2828 GCA_043771575.1 Planctomycetia bacterium | reverse complement strand
GCATTGGAGTTGGCCGAGCCCAAAGCGCGGCGGGCTGACCAAACGGCCAAGGCCAAACAGATGCTGGACGCAGTTGGGCTAGGGCAGCGCAGCGATCATAAACCCAAACAGCTTTCGGGTGGTCAAAAACAACGCGTGGCCATCGCTCGCGGCTTGGTGCATCAACCCCGTTTAGTGTTGGCGGACGAACCGACTGCCGCCTTGGATGAACAAAGTGGGCGGACGGTGGTAGAGCTTTTCCGACGCATGGCTAAGGAAGAGCAGGTGACGATTATCATTGTCACGCATGACAACCGCATACTGGACGTCGCCGATCGCATCGTGAACTTAGTAGATGGCCGCATTCGCAGCGACGTTTTAGTGCAAGAAGCTGCCATTGTGAGCCAGATGTTGGTCCGCTGCGATGTGTTCAAGCATTTAACGCCTCGCAGCTTGGCCGAGATGTCGGATCACTTGCATTCGGAGCATGTCCAGGCTGGAAAGAACATCATTCGTGAGGGTGATCCCGGTGATAAGTTTTACTTGATCCGGCAGGGAGCAGTGCGGGTGCGGCGCGGGCCTGAACAAAAAGAGGTCGCTACACTGCGCGAAGGTGATTTCTTCGGCGAAATGGCACTGCTGACTGGCCAGCCTCGCAATGCCAGCGTTGAGGCGGTGACGGACACGCTGCTGTACGTGCTCAGCCAAGAGCAATTCCGCAATGCGATCGCCCAACAAGCCTCCTTTGAGGCAGAGATTCGTACAAGCTTATTCGATCGTCAATGAACCGCATTTCGGCTTTGTCGCAAAAGGGGTCTGACACTAAGTGTTCAACTGGTTGGATGCGGGATTAACGGGGTGCATAGTCGCATAGTCGCCACCTTAGAGTTGCTTTTCAGCACGAAATGGGCTTTTAACTGCATTGCTTCATGCGTACAATAGACATGAATGCGTTAGGAAGCACAGCGCCCTTCGATGGTCGGAGCCGAATAACACAGCAGATGGTAAGCCTAGAAATGCATCAGGAATTAGTCGGAGTTTCCTAGGTAAAATCAAGTTGGCGGTCGATGTAATGTATAGATCGATCGCGCAGGAATCGTGGGCTAGTTTGTGCAGGATCGCATAATGTCGCCAGATGCCAGTTATTACCAGTTCTCAAAAGAAGTTTGGCAAGCCGTAAATTACCAAGCCCGACATACACTTACTCGTAAAGAGTTTTGCCCAGAGCAATCGCGGATTGAGTCGGTGCGGTGTGTCCACCTCTACGAAGAGACGGAGTATCACTACGGTCGACAAGTGTGGTTCTTTGAGGCGTCTGGGGTTGATCCGGTTGGCAGGAAGCACCGTATCTATGGCGCTCTCGAATTCGTGGTGCAATATGGGCTGATTGAACCGGCTCGGGCTGCGTTAATGGAAGACCCCCAGCACAGGCAACGATTCCTGCAAGCCATCGTAAAGCCAGCAGAGACTGAAGTGTGGAATCATCCCTCGACAAAGCTCTGGGTGCGTTTAACGCTCGCCTCGGTAATTATTTTGTCGTCAATTTGGTTGCTTTCGCTGGCGGCTTGGCTGATGCAGGCTTAACTTGGGGCCGATTACTTGGGTGCGTCTGATTTCTCAAGATTGAGTTTTTCTAGGTTGAGCGCTGCAATTTCTTTCATCTCGCTCGTGTATATTTCTAGCAGGTCGAGTGTTGCCGGATGCCGATTGATGCGCAGCCAGGTTTCGTAAGCGATCACCTGCTTGGCAACCGGCAGCGGTTTGGTCCAAGTCAAACCATCCCCAGAGATGCTCGCATTGATGTGATTGTCGCGCAGAGTTGCCCGCAAAGTCAATTCGGCTTTGCCCTTGGAGAATCTGGCTAGTAAGTATTCATTCGACTTTACGCCCGACCCATCCGATTTCCAGCCTTGCGATTCAAACACCTTGGAATACGCTTCTGCGACCGCGAAAGTAGTCGTATTGTCGGCTACCAAGTCGATCTGCTTCTCCTCGGAATTGTACTTGGTGATTTTCCAACCATTCAACATAGGAACGTCAGCTGCCTCGATACCCATTGCGGTGACCCTGGGATCCAGCTCGGGGGTTTTCTTTAACTGCCACGAAGTGTTCTCGAGGCCTGCACCGACGCGAATCTGCGTCCGCCCGCTCGAAAGGCTTTCGAGCACGATATTTACATCGCATTGACCGCGAATAAAGTCCATCCAGCCGGTCTTTTCCTTGAACTGTTTGCCTGAGTCTCGCCGTAGCCAACCCTGGGAGGCCATTTCTTGATCGAAGTAATCGCGAGTCTGCGCCAGACTCATGGCGGTACTGGCAACCAAATAAGGCTCGGTCGATCCATCGAACTCAACGAATCCTGCGTCCTTCGGAATCGGCAAAGACTTGGTAGTTAAAAAGCTGTTGTAAGAAACATGGTAAACCGTGGGTGCAACCGGAGGACGGTCAATGGAGACTTGAAGAGTGGTCGCCCCGCGGATAAACTGCAAATCACGACCATCAACTTCATCATTGTGGGAACTATTGAGTCGTGCATACGAGGTCCAACCTGCCGCGTAGAACTTGCGAATCAAGGCTGTTTCGATATCCAGCAAATCAGCCTTGATGCGATACTGGACCGAGTTTTCGTTTTCGTACACAATCTCTGGAGGCATCGCGTCGTATTTGGGTAGGTTGCGCAAATCGAAGTTTCCAGCCTGGTTCAAATTGATTTGAGTCGTACCGTTGCCGTTGCTATACAGCGTGACATGGAGCCTGAAACCCTGCTTGCGATACACAGCGCTATCAGGTGCCGTCATTGCCGATGTGACTCTTGACCAACCGTCGCGCGTCATGAAGTGCTCGTAGAA
>JAYVHC010000325.1:0-5670 GCA_043771575.1 Planctomycetia bacterium | reverse complement strand
GGGGCACGCGCGACGGATTTAAGCCGCGAGAGTTTCGCCCGCGAAATCCGCATGCAGGCCAATCTCGATTATCCCTATCTCGTGAGAGCCTTTGATGCGGGCCGTGATGGCAAAGTGCATTACTTGGTGACCGAATATGTTCCAGGAATGGACTTGCGGCGATTGGTCAAATCTCGTGGTCCCTTGCCGGTACAACAAGCCGCGAAGATCGTCATGCACGCCGCTCTGGGACTGGACTACGCGCATCGCAAAGGTTTGGTGCACCGAGATGTCAAACCTGGAAATATTTTGGTCACACCCGAAGGCGATGCGAAAGTATCCGACATTGGACTCGCGGGCTTCGCCCACGACCTGATGAACGACCCCCGTGCTGGCAAGATCGTCGGCACTACCGACTATCTCTCACCCGAACAGATTCGAACGCCGCTGGAAATCAAACCATCTTCCGACATCTATTCGCTGGGATGCACACTGTACTACGCGATATGCGGCAAAGTCCCGTTTCCCGGCGGCGACACCGCTTCCAAAATGCGACGCCATATCGACGAGACACCATGGCACCCTCGCAAATTCGCACCCGATATCACCGAGGAATTCGTCGATATCATCGCTGACATGATGGAGAAAGACCCTCGTAAACGAATCGCCAGCGCCGCAGAAGTTGCCGCGAGATTGGAACCCTGGGCGGATGAGTCGATTGGAGTCGGTGCCATGTCCGCGATGCGTTCACCCTGGATGGCGCCTCCCCCGCCTTTGAACGAAGACGATAAACCGGAGTCTCGCGCAGAAGAATCTCCCAGTCTTTATGACAGTTGGTCCGAACCAGCCCCTGCAAAAGACCAAAGCACCGATGGCGGACAAACTTCTCGAACCGTCGTCGATGGCAATACCATGCTGTCCCGTAGTGCAAATGGTTTTGCCGAGTTTTCCTCCGCCCCCAGTCAGCCGACTCCGTCCAGCATGAGCACCAACATGGTCGTCGCGCTGACCGTCGCCATTTGCCTACCGCCTGCGTTATTGGTCGGGGCGATCTTTGGCTACTTGGTTGCTCAGCGGTATTTTTGACAAGTGCAACGTTCTTCTGTGAATTCTGAACTGACCAAAAGATCTCCGCCAATGTCAAACCAAAAACCAATACGCGAAGTGAGAGATCCAAGTACTATCATTTCGCTTAGTTGGAAGTGGCGATGTCCATTTAGGCTCTTCCTATTCTCATCGCACAATTCAATTGGCTGGCCAGCAATTTTTGTATGGCTGCAGTGCCTCGTCGGCCCGTCAGTGCACGCACAATCCGATGCTACAGTCGAACTCTCCGGAGCAAAGTTTAAGAACGTCACGGCGCTATCCGATTTGCCCGCCGACCAGATGGGCAAGGTCATGAACATCATGTCCGCCTCATTGGGCGTCAATTGCCAATTCTGCCATGACGGAAACGACTTCGCTAAGGAAAATGTCGCCCACAAGGACATCGCTCGTAAGATGATCGAAATGACTTTAGAACTGAATAAGCAGCACTTCCAAGCGCGGAGCGAAGTCACCTGTTTCACTTGTCACCGGGGACAGGCCCTGCCATCAACTACCGTCCTGTTCAATCCCGCCATCGTCCACGACGTGGCTCAACCAGCCACCCAACCGACCGTTGACGAAATTCTCTCCAAGTACATCGATGCGCTCGGCGGCCAATCAAACCTCGCCGCTATCAAGTCCCGCCATACTGTCGCTGTGCGCCGTGAACCGGACGGTCGTAGTGAACATGAAGAACTCTGGCAAACCGCGGAGGGAAACCATCGGATGGTAACGACCTATGGGACGGTTGCTGTTACGGAAGAATTCGATGGAAAAACCGCTTCCAAAAAAGCTAACGAAACGGCGATTTCACTGAAGCCTGACGAGGCCTTGCAAATCGAACGGGAGGCCCAAATCGCCTTGGGTCTCAACCTGAAATCCACTTTCCAACCGCTGTCTTTCACACGCGTGGAGCAAATCGACGGCCGCAGAGTTTTCGTACTTTCGGCGATGGGGCCAAGCAAAACAGGCGAACGTTTGTACTTTGATGAGCAAACCAGTCTCTTGACTCGACGCACGTCGACCGTGCCCACTGCGCTCGGTGATTTTGTTTATCAAGTTGACTATCGAGACTACAAACCGTTCGGCCGCGTGCTCGTACCCACGCTGCTCTACTATTCGGTCCCAAACATCAATTGGACCCGCGAAGTAAAATCGGTCGAACACAACGGGCCTTAGCAGCGCGATTCGACGTTAGACCCTCTCCAAGTGAGGGTAACTATGCTGTCAAAGTTCTTGCTAGTTGAATTTCTGGAGAGGCCGATATGAGTAAAGCAGTTCAGCCAAAAGTGCGTCCACTGGGAACAGTAAAGTATGAAAATCACGGTCGGGTGGTGCTGGTTACCGGCGGATGTAACGGAATTGGCAGAGCGATCTGTGACGGGTTCGCCTGCAGCGGTGCGACCGTAGTTTGTGCGGATGTGGCTGATGAATTGGCGAATCAGTTGCCAGCCGGGGTTGCTTTTCGTCACGTGGATACATCCGTCGAGGAGCAATGTCGCGAGGTAGTTGAGTGGGCCGTGGCAAATTTTGGCGGATTGGATGTTTTGGTGAACAACGCTGCAATTCAACCGAAGGCTTCGTATACTTCGGTTGACCAATTGGATACTGCTGACTTGGAGCGTATGACGCGTGTGAATTTCTTTGGCTACACTTTCATGGCCAAGTATGCGTTGGGTTACATGCGGCTGCAACAAAGCGGGGTAGTAGTGAATTTATCGAGTGGCCAGGGACATCGAACGGCTCGCCAAGTTCCGGTTTATGGTCCAATCAAAGCAGCGAATCTCCTGCAAGCGATGCAGTGGGGTGTCGAATTCGCTCGCGATGGAATTCGAGTCGTTTCGGTTTCTCCTGGAGCCATCGACACTCCACTAGTTCGCGCGTCGCTGGCCGCACAGGGTGGCGAAGCAGCTTTGGCTAACCGCCATCCGCTGGGGCGCATCGGCCGGCCAGCCGAGATCGCCCAGGCCGTCCTGTGGCTAACGAGTGCTGACGCGTCTTTCGTCACTGCGACCGATTTGGAGGTCGACGGCGGTTTAGGAGCTTTCGGAGCCTTCGCCGAGCCGTTTGAAGTTCGTTAGGTGCTGCAATACAAGCCCGTAGCGCTAGCAAGGGATTCTCAGTGTCATGTTCACTCGCTTGCGCTTCGTGCTTGTATTGTAACTGCTGCCTTCCCCAGCCAATGTTAACTCGAAATTGAAGCACCAAGTAATAGCATTGCAATACAAATGGTCTGCGCGAAGAAATTAAAAACACCCATTAAGGATATTTGCTTATTACCAAAGTGGTTGTTTTTAAGTGACGGGTTGGGCGATTTAAACCACTATTCGAAGGGTCGACGGTTTTTTTGTTCGAGTGCATCGCGAGCGCAACAAATGGTTTAGGTGGCTGGAGTTGAGACCTCGAAGCCCCTGCTAGGCACTTGGCACAGCCGAATTAGCGCAATGCAACTACAAGCATCGGTTGACAAAAAGTGGTCTAGCGCTTAACTTGCCATCCTTACCTGACTGGCTGATAGCTCGTGGAATGAGCGGTTGTTCACGGAAGCCAACTAAAAGAAAAAACGCATATATTAAGGGTTCGGGGCCATGGCTGTTCCAAAACGACGCCACTCCAATTCACGAACAAACAAGAGACGTTCGCACCACGCCAAGAAACCCCGTCAAACGGGATTCTGTCCTCAGTGCAGCACTGTTGTTCCGACGCACGCCGTTTGCCCCAAATGTGGTTACTACATGGGGCGTATTGTGGTTGATATGGAAAACGCTAGCTAAACCGATTGGTTTAGGCGCATTTGTATTGAATTAGTTTCAAGGACGGCTTGCCGTCCTTGTTTTGTTGACGCGCGGGGAAGCGATGGCCGCGCTGCGAATCTCTTTGATACGAGCGTAATGGAGTTCAAATTGCCGACCGTCTTGATGTTTCCAGGCCAAGGGGCTCAAGCAGTTGGCATGGGAGTGGCACTACTCTCAAGAAGCGCCGCTGCGCTCGAGCTTTTCGCGGAGGCCAGCCAGATCCTTGGTTTTGACTTGCGCGCCCTGTGCGCTGAAGGTCCCGCGGATCAGTTAAGCCGGACCGAATTCAGCCAACCGGCCCTGTTTGTGCATGCTTACGCGGCCCTCAAGCAACTTGAGAGGGAACGGCCAGAACTATGGTCGGGCGTGGTTGGGGTTGCCGGTTTAAGCCTCGGCGAATACACGGCCGTGGCGGCTGCGGGCGGAATCCGTTTCGCGGATGGAGTGCGTTTAGTTCAACAACGGGGCCTAGCCATGCAAGCGGCTGCGGACGCAGTTCCGAGCAGCATGAGCAGTGTGCTTGGACTTGAGCGCGCCAAGCTGGAGGAAATCTGTAAATCTGTGTCGTCCAGCGATTCCTTTGTGCAAATCGCAAACTTGTTGTGCCCAGGTAATATCGCGATTTCTGGACATACTGCAGCGGTTGCGGCCGCTGAGGCGGCGAGTATTACGGCCGGAGCGATGAAAGCAGTGCGATTGCAAGTCGCAGGTGCTTTTCATACCGCGATCATGCAGCCCGCAGTCGCAAGATTGCAGGCAGCATTGGCGGATGTACAATTCATGCCCATGCGAGTCCCCGTATACTCTAACGTCGATGGGCTTCCACACTCGGACTCAAAAGAAATCCGTGACTTGTTATGTCGTCAAGTTGTTTCGCCGGTCCAGTGGGAGTCAACTCTTAGGAATTTTATTGCAGCGGGCGTGGACCAGTTTGTCGAGATCGGTACTGGCAGAGTTTTAGCCGGTACGCTGAAGCGTGTAGACCGCAAGGCAAGCTGCGAAAACGTGAGTGACTGAGAAAAGATCCCAGAGTTTGAAAAGGGGACTGAAAAGTCAGACCTCTTCAACCAGAGCCTAGTTTTAAAAATAAATGGTACAGTGAATGAGCAACGATTTCGGAATCAAAGTCGACTTGAGCGGACAAGTTGCGATGGTGACCGGTGCCTCGCAGGGGCTGGGCCGCGCTTGCGCAATCCGCTTGGGTCAAAGTAGTGCAAAGGTCTTGTGCGTCGCGCGGAACGCCGAGAAATTGGCATCCACCGTAGAAGAAATCGTATCCGGCGGCGGCCAAGCGGAAGCAATTTCATGTGATGTTGCGAATCGCGATAGCGTCGCGGGGCTGTTTAGCAAGCTGACAGACCAGGAAGGCGCGAGATTAGATATTTTGGTCAATAATGCTGGAATTACCCGCGATACACTCCTGCCTCGCATGACGGATGTTCAGTGGGACGAGGTGATTCAAACCAATTTGACGAGCTGTTTTCTGTTCTGCCGAGCGGCTTCGATCATGATGATGTCTCAACGCTATGGACGGATCATCAATATGTCCAGCGTTTCTGGAATTGTGGGAAATGCGGGACAAACCAACTACTCAGCTTCCAAGGCAGGCATGATTGGTTTTACTCAGAGTTTGGCGAAAGAGCTTGGTAAGCGAAAAGTGACTATCAACGCCGTCGCCCCCGGTTTTATCGAAAGCGAAATGACCGAGGCCCTGGGCGAAGACCTCATCAAACAAGTCAAATCGCGGATCCCAGCCAATCGATTGGGGACACCGGACGATGTTGCCGGTGCGGTCTTGTTTTTGGCGAGT
>JAYVHC010000324.1:0-3812 GCA_043771575.1 Planctomycetia bacterium | reverse complement strand
TGCCTTCTGCACCAATAATCCTACATGTACATGTTGAAATGGGGGTCGTTCTACTATTATTTGAAGGCTAATTGGTTTTCACCGCCCACTTGTCGGCTACAATAGTCTATGTGGGGTACGTTTCAGGAATAAAGACCCAGGGGCACTAGGGTCAAGAATAGGGGCAAAAAAATTGACAATTCGCCTACTCGTTGCAGATGATCATGAAGTTGTCAGAAGCGGCATTGGAACGCTTCTCGAAGGGAGCGAAGTAGAAATCGTTGGCTTGACCGGTACGGTCGAGGAAACCGTTTCACTAACGAAGCAGATTTCACCAGACGTCGTCCTACTGGATGTTCGCATGGGTGAAGAGGATGGTTTGATCGCCCTTGAGCAGATTCGATGCGACAAGCCCGAACTGCCGGTGATCATGATTTCGACCTACGACAATCCGACCTACGTTGCGCGTGCAATTGCGCTCGGAGCACACGACTACATTTTGAAGGATTCCTCTCGAATCGAAGTTCTCGAAGCCGTTCGCCGGGCTGCTGCAAAAGAAGCACCGTCGGACGTTAGCATTCTTCGTCGCATTCAGGTCACAATGGCCAAGCGAAAAGACCGCACGGATTCAAAAGACGTTCCGCTAACCAATCGTGAATTACAGGTCTTGCGACATATTGCGCTAGGATTAAGCAACAAAGAAATCGGTACTTCGCTGGCTATCAGCGTGGAGACGGTAAAGGAACATGTGCAGAATATTCTTCGCAAGCTCGACACGGCTGACCGAACTGCTGCCGCAGTTTGGGCTGTGAAGAGCGGCTTGATTGGCGATTGATTTATTGAGTTTTGCCTGCACACGATGGATACCTGGGGCAATTGCCCTGTCCTGGGATTCAGCGGCGTTCGCAACTGCTTAGGCACTTAGCTGCGGGTCGATTGAGTGTAATCGAGGTGGGGTATTGGCCAGCCTATTTGGCGACCGAGCTCGTTGGCTTTAAGTAGCCGTACTTTTCAGCATAACCGTGCCAACGCTTGAGGATCTTTTCTTCCGTTTCGGCATCAATCGCATGACTATTCGGTAGGTAGCTGGAATGATTGACTAGTCGCTGGTTCAGCAGCTTTTTCACCGCGTCGAAGTCTCCCAATTCGAGCTGTTGGTAAATCTCTTGGATCGATTGAATCGGATCGGCCACGAGATCTTCGTAACGCATTTCGATCAACTGCCCAGCAGGAATTAAGTCACGTTTCGCTTCGAACGCTTCGTACATCCGTGTAAAACAATTCCATACATATTCGTGCAGTTCCTCCGTCGATTGCGAGAGTTGCAAGCCCTGGACTTCATCCAACGAGCTCCACAGCCGAACTGTTGAATAAAAGAGCTTCCGTGGATCGCGCGTCAGATGGATAAATTTCGCCTTCGGATACAATCTCAACAACTCGTCGATGCGTCCGGTGTGCGGCGGGCTTTTCATAATCAGTCGCTTGTGGGGATGCCGGATCGTGAGCGCGCGAATGAACCAGCTCAATTTGTCTCGCCACGACTGCAGCGCGATGGGGTCGACTGTCTTCATGTCCAAAAACTCGACAGCCGGCGGCGGTGAATGCGGAAAAGCGATCCGGAGGTAAGGCGTGGGCGCTCCCAGATTCATCAGCGCAAATTCATCTTCCTGCGGCAACATCCAACCAGCTTCCATTTCATCCATGGGACGTTTTTTGGGAATCAAAAAATTTCCAAAACGAACGAAGGCCCATTCACTGACGAGAAAATGGCTGGCCGCGAAGCACTGATAGGTGCTGGGTGAGGCGAAACGCGGGTCGACCACCATCAGCTCGTGCAACAAAGTTGTACCGCTGCGCCAGTGACCAAGAATGAAAATCGGATCCTGCGTAACTTTCGCTTCGGCGATCTTCTTGCCGAACAACAAAGCTTGGAGCGTGGCCAACAAATCGTTGAATGGCGAAAAGATAGAAACGCCAATCGCGATGTGCAAGCGGCTGGGCGCGACTCGAAACCCGTTGTTTGCAAGCAATCGCCACCACTGGAGCGTGCGCATCCCATGCCAAAATCTCGGACTGTAGCCAGGATAACGGTTGATTGGTTTTGGGCTTCGCTCAGCTAATTCCTTGATCATTGTTCCCTACAATGAAACGCAACAATGGATTCGGTTGGCATACACGAACAAAGCTCCATTCTACAAGAATTGTCGTGCATTGTGTTCGAGGGAACGCCCATGATTGTGGACAACCCGCTGATTGACAGATTTCAACCTGCCTAGGAAGTGGATTCGCCTACGAGTCGACTTGCTGGATTTCGATTATCATGCTGGGTTGAGGAAATTCCCGCCGGTCAGGAACTCTGAGGCTTTGAATGGCAATCACTGCACATAAATATTGGTCTGGTTGCCTTGGCTGTTTAATCCTTTCGGCGGCCCACATTGCGATCGGTCAGGATGCACTCAATGAATTCATGCCCGCGCCCTTCAGAGAACGTTCGCAACCGGTTCGATTGAATGAATTGGACGATCCCATGCCGCCGCAAGCCCGATTTCAATTCGGGACTGAGAGGTTTGTTTCTCGGCGACCTGTTTTCGATATGGCCTTGTCTCCTGACGGCAAGACACTTCTCACAAGGGATTCCGAGAATATACATTGCTGGGACGCGGCAACCGGCAAGATCCGCTGGACCGCTGACGTCGATGCGCAGTGGAATGCTTCGTATGGTCTGCGAGCGTTCGCGTTCACCGGCAATAGCGAGTTCTTCTTTTCCCAAAGCGGACCGGAAACGCTGGTGAAGTGGATCGTTTCGACTGGTAAACCCATTTCCATCCCAGTGAAAAACGCCTTACCGCTTTTGCCCGAAAATCGCCCGGTGAATTCGTTCCCCGGAGCCACGCTGGCGATCGATGTCAATCAGGATGGATCGCGCATTGCAGCGGCTGGCGGACATGGCATAGTTGTGTATGACGCAGCAGGTAACAGTCTGCTTGAGATCCCTAACAAGCCCAATTTGGCAGTCGCTCCTGAGGATTGGAAGCAGGACCAGTTGCTATTCGGAGGTCACTACAGTTTGGCTATGTTCTCGCCTAATGGCAACATGCTGTCCGTAGTAACGAGCGACACGCCGCAACGTGTACGTTTGCTCGATGCGGCCACAGGCGAAGTACGTTGCGTCATTGAACTCGACAGCCGCCTCGTTCGCATGGCATTCGCACCTGACGGAAATTCCCTTGTGACAACTGTGCGAAACGGTACGGTGAGTCAGTTTTCAACGGCCACCGGCCAACTCACCTGGCAGCGACTCGTTGAGCCCGCCATCAATCTTCCAGACCCTGCTGCGGCTGCCGAGGATTCTTCATCCGCCGTTGCGTACAGTCCTGCTGGCAAACTGGTCGCGGCCGCGGTGTCTCAGTTTGGACAAGAGTTGATTTTTATCCTGGACGCTAGTAACGGCATGGTTCGCTCAGAACTTTCGGGACACACGCTGAAGCCCTGGGCGATCGCTTTCAGTGCGGATTCGTCGACGCTCTACTCCACGGGATTGGATCGCATCATTCGACGCTGGGATTTGCTCAAAGCTGAGGAACGACCCCTTGAAAAAGGGTTTCATGGTTCCGGCATAGTCGCGACGACCCGTCAGGACAATCGCATCGCATTGGGTGATTCGCTAGGCAATATTCATCTTTCGGATACAACAAAAAGAATTGAACGAGAGATCCATAACCAAAAAAGCGTAATCAAAACCCAGGGCGGTGCGGTTTCAGCGTTAGCCTTTGCACACGATGGGCAATTAATGGCCAGCGGATGCTGTGTGAAAGACGAATTGATTGTCACCG
>JAYVHC010000323.1:0-9267 GCA_043771575.1 Planctomycetia bacterium | reverse complement strand
GCTTTCTCGTCGTGGAACAGCAAGTCGTCGTGCGAGATGCCGGTGGTCAAGTCAACCACTTCGGGTCGCAGTCCGTTCAAGCGGATGCCCTTGTCGCGGTTCTTGCCAAAAATCATCGGCTTGCCGTGTTCGAGTTCCAGCGTCGTATCTTCGCGCGTGGCTTTGTCTTGCGCGTAGCTCCAAGCGCCATCGTTGAACACGTTGCAGTTCTGATAAACTTCAACCACTGCGGTGCCGCGATGTTGAGCGGCGCGGTAGAGGGTGGCGGCCAAGTGCTTGATCTGCGTATCGACCGAGCGAGCGATGAAGGTCGCTTCGGCACCCAGCGCGACCGAGATGGGATTGAGCGGATGATCGACCGAACCCATGGGTGTGCTCTTGGTGACTTGGCCTTCAGGACTCGTGGGCGAGTACTGGCCTTTGGTCAAGCCGTAGATGCGGTTGTTGAATAGCACAAGCGTTAGATTCACGTTGCGGCGAATCAAGTGGATGAAGTGATTGCCACCAATGCTGAGCGCATCGCCGTCGCCAGTGATTACGAAAACTTTCAGATCCGGACGGGCGACTCGTAAACCGGTGGCAACTGCGGGAGCGCGGCCGTGAATGCTGTGCATGCCGTAGGTGTTCATGTAATACGGAAAGCGGCTGGAGCAACCGATGCCCGATACGAACACGATCTGCTCGGGAGGCAAACCAAGTTCCGGAAGCATCTTCTTCATCTGTGCCAGAATGGAATAATCGCCGCAACCGGGGCACCAACGAATGTCTTGATCACTTGCAAAGTCGCTGGCGGTGAGTACTGGTAGATTCATTGACTTGCTCGTTTATTTGATTGCGATTTCTAGGGGGTTGAATACGCTCGGATTTATTGCAATCCAGCTTCGACGCAATGTGGCTGCTATTAGCCGGCGATGGATGTAGCGACCAGCTTGCTGGACTTCGTCGTGAGTTCAAGGATCTTCTCGAGCAACTCACCGACCGAGAACGGCTTGCCTTTGACTTTGTTGAAGCCGATCGCGTCCACCAAATACTTGTGGCGAATCAACTGAATCAACTGACCCATATTCAATTCAGGCACCAGCACCGATTCATAATTTGAAATGATGTCGCCTAAATTCGCTGGGAATGGATTCAAGTGGCGCAGGTGGCAATGCGCCACCTTGCGTCCGGCTTCGATCGCTTCGGAAACAGCCGTATGGCAAGCTCCATAAGTACCGCCCCACGATATCACCAGCAACTCGCCCTTCTCCGGTCCAAAAACCTTTTGAGGTGCGATCACTTTGGCGATGTTGGCGACTTTTTGAGCGCGGATGTGTACCATCTTCTGATGATTCTCTGCATCGTAGCTAACGTTTCCAGTGCCGTCTTGCTTTTCGAGTCCACCGACACGGTGCATCAGCCCGGGTGTTCCGGGAATGGCCCATGGTCGAGCAAGATACTCGTTACGAGAGTAGGGCATGAATTTACCGTCGCCCTCTTGTTTTGCGCCTGGGTGGGTGATTTGTATCGGCGCTAATTTATTCATGTCAGGAATAATCCAAGGCTCGGCACCGTTGGCGATGTATCCATCTGACAGAATTACGACGGGAACCATGAACTGGGTCGCAATGCGCCAGGCTTCGACGGCTGTGTCAAAACAATCGCCTGGGCTCCGCGCGGCCAGAATGGGAATAGGTGCTTCGCCGTTGCGTCCGTTCAGCAACTGAAGCAAGTCCGCTTGTTCGGTCTTCGTTGGCAGGCCAGTGCTTGGTCCACCGCGCTGGACATCGATTACGATCAACGGCAATTCGATCATCACTGCCAAGCCCATGGCTTCGGCTTTAAGCGCGATACCTGGTCCGCTGCTGGTGGTGACACCCATCGAACCACCGTAAGCTGCACCGATGATCGCGCACATAGCGGCAATTTCATCTTCGGCTTGAACGGTGCAAACGCCAAAGTTCTTGTACTTGCAGAGTTCGTGAAGGATATCGCTAGCAGGGGTGATCGGGTAGGAACTGTAGAACAATTCCTTACCGCTAAGTTGAGCTGCAGCCATTAGGCCCCAAGCGAGCGCTTGGTTACCCATCACGTTGCGGTACTTTCCAGGTGGCAGCGAAGCGGACTCAACTTGGTAAGAAATCCCCAACAATTCAGTGGTTTCGCCAAACGCCCATCCGGCTCGCAGCGCCCGCTCATTCGCTTCTTGAATGTCCGCAGCTTTCGAAAACTTGGTGCGAATAAAACGCAGGGTGGCATCCATGTCGCGGCCGTACAGCCAATAGACCATGCCCATGGCAAAAAAGTTGCGGCAGCGGTCCGCTTCTTTCATGCTCAGTCCCAGTGACTGTACCGCAGTGCGAGTTAGTTTGGTGATGGGCACTTTAGCTAACCGATAGTTTTCCATCATCGGTTCTTCGAGCGGATTAGTACTGAGGGCGGCGAGCTTGAGATCCTTGTCTTCAAAGCTGTCTTGGTCGACGATCAGCAAGCCGCCGGGGCGAAGATCCATGATGTTGGTTACCAAGGCAGCGGGGTTCATCGCAATCAGCGCGTCGAGAGTGTCCCCAGGCGTATGCACTTCATGGGATGCAAACTGCACTTGGAAACCGCTCACGCCAGCACGGGTACCGCGCGGAGCGCGAATTTCGGCTGGGAAATCGGGAAAAGTTGCGACGTCGTTGCCAGACAGCGCTGAAGTGTTGGTCAACTGCGTACCTAGCAGTTGCATACCATCCCCAGAGTCGCCGGCCAATCGAACAGTGATTCCACTCACAACTTGAACTTGCTTGGCGGAGGCCGCCTGCGGAGTGTCCTTGGACATTCAGTGAAAGCCTGTAACTGGGTGGAGGATTGTGTTTTTGAACAGAATTTGACGGTTGCAAGGGATGTATCGAATATCCAGCCTTGGCGGGTTGATCTAAATTCTACAAATGGACTTTGAGTAAAGTAAGGGATTTCTAGCAATTACAGCGTTTTTTGTCTCTCAAACAACCAGAATTTGTACTTTGGTGGCGTTACGGGAGCGCCGATTTCGCCAATCCGGGTGATTAACTACGCAAAATGCTAGCTACGCTTGGGAAGCGGTGGGCTCGCCGATGTGTGGTTTGGCTGGTATTCTGCAATCTTTTCAATAGTTGCTTCGGTTAACGACTCAATGCCAATACTCGAAACCCGCGACGTGTCAAAAAGCTACGGTTCCGGCGACGCTGCCGTAGCCGCGCTGCGCGGTGTCTCTACGAGCATCGAGGCTGGCGAGTTTGTCGCGATTATGGGCCCTTCGGGGTCTGGGAAAAGCACTTTGCTGACTATTCTCGGCGGAGTGGAAATTCCAACTTCGGGAAATGTGTTGCTCGAAGGCGTGGATATCGCTTCGCTTTCTGACGACGATCGGACCAAGCTTCGTCGGCGACGGATCGGTTTCATCTTCCAATCGTTTAACCTGCTGCCAAATCTAACGGCGGCTGAAAATGTATCGCTTCCGATGGAATTGGATGGCAAATCGCGCGCAGAATCGCTCAAAAATGCAATGGATGCATTGGAAAGAGTGGAAATGAGCCATCGCAAAAAACACCTTCCAGCCCAGTTATCGGGTGGCGAGCAGCAGCGGGTGGCGATTGCCAGGGCCTTAGCCATTAACCCGGCCATTTTGCTGGCTGACGAACCTACAGGCAACTTAGATTCCCGGCAGTCAGACCGTGTGACCAAACTACTAGTCGACCTTGTGACACAACGCAATCAGACCATCGTGATGGTGACGCACGACGCCTCGGTGGCCAAAATCGCCGGCCGAATCATTAAGATCCGCGACGGTGCAATTGAATTCGATGGACCTACTGAGGAGGCGCAATTAACGGCTGATCGCGGCGACACTCGGGCGTCCATTCGCGTGCACGGAGCGGCTAGGCAGTAAATCGAAGGATATGACGGATGGCTTTGGGGCAGTTCAGCATACGCGAAGTAATCGCGCGACCACTTCGAGCCGCCCTCACAGTGAGCAGTATTGCCATCGGTGTGAGCGTCGTCGTGTCCGTTCTCCTGTCCATCGCGACGACGCGCCAAACCCAGCGTGATGTATTGCGAGCGATATCGGGTAAAGCCGACTTGGAGGTTATCTCTGACGGTGCAAACGGATTTGCATACAGCGTACTGGCCGATATTCGCAAGACTGAGGGTGTAGAAACCGCCGTCCCGTCGTTGCAACGATTTGCGAAACTGTTCTACAGTGAAGGCGATGCAAGAACCCAAGTTCTCGGAATTGACCCACGTATTGATCAACTTGTCCGCGATTATGAGATCAGCGAAGGCACTCAGCTCAAAGCGTTGACCGACGTGGTACTCGATGCCAGCCTTGCAAAGTCACTCAAGATCAAGATTGGCGATGAGGTCAAATTGCTGGCGGGTGGGGGATTGAAAAAATTCAACGTCGTCGGGCTGGCTACTCCCAGAGCTAGTACGGCAATATCCTTGGGCGGGGCCGCCTATTTGGTTCTTCCGGCTGCTGAGAGTACGTTTGGGTCCAAATCGACCATTGATCAGGTGCAACTAATTGTTAAGCAGGGCAGCAAGGCGGATGAGGTCAAGGCTGCATTGATTGACATATTGCCCAAAGGACTTACCGTACAGACTCCCCGCACTCGCAGCCAAATGGCTGAGGAAACGATGTTTGCAACCGAGAACGGTTTGCGTATGTCGATCGCTTTTGCCGTGCTCATCTGCGCCTTTATTATCTACAATACTTTTCAAATGGCCGTCGGCGAACGTCGCCGCCAGATTGGTATTCTGCGCGCGATTGGTGCGACCAAACGCCAAGTAGCCTGGATGATTCTGCGCGAAGCGATCGGAATCAGCGTCTTTGCGGCGGCTCTGGGGTGCTTGCTAGGGGTTTACTTTGCGGTGATTCTCTCAAGCGCAATGGAGAAAATGACACAAGTGGGTCTGCCGGGCGCGACAATTACGTGGGAACCGTTTGCAATCGCGGTTACCATTGGGATCGTCGTATCCGTTGTAGGTGCCATCCTGCCAGCGCGACGTGCGAGCTCAGTGCATCCGATCGAAGCCATTCGCGCCATCGAAACAACTCATAATCAGGAAGTCATCGCAGCGACTTTTCCCATTAGCATCGTTGCGTTATTGATTGGATTTCTACTCCTGATTCCAGCGATCTTGGGTTATCTGCCACTGGGTGGTGATGTTGCGGCGTTGGTTGTACTGTTACTGGCCTGCGTCTTAATTATCCCCAGCGTACTCGGTTCACTATCGAGATTTCTGACAGCATGTATGCGTCCATGGTTAGGTGTTGAAGCCGAGCTCGCGCGGCGTCAACTGACACAGCACGTTGGACGCAGCGCACTGACCATTGGCGTGCTTTTCATAGCGATTAGCACGAGCACCGGTATGGCGGGCAACGTGCTCGACAATGTCAAGAATGTGCGCGACTGGTACACTCGTGCTATCATCGGCGACTTTTTTATTCGCTCCACGAATCCAGATATCTCCACCGGTGCCGCTGCTGATATGCCTGCTGATATCGAAGATAAGCTGAAGCAGGTATCCGGGATCGAATCACTGGACGCCATTCGTTATGTCAGCGCACGCTCAGGCGAAAATTCTGTGCTGGTGGTCGTCCGCAATTTCGTTGGCAAACCCACCGATTTCTTTGATCTCGTTGAAGGCACACCCACCGCCGCACTTGAGGGCCTACGGCAAGGCAAAGCTGTTGTCGGGACGGTGCTCACACAGCGATTGGGATTGCACATCGGCGACAAGATCCCCCTGGAGACTAAAGACGGAACTAAGGAACTCGAGATCGTTGCGACCACAAACGAGTACTTCGCTGGTGGCCTCACGATCTACTTGCATCGCGACATTGCACAGGAATTGCTCGATGTCAGCGGCGTTGACGCTTATGTCATACAAGCGGACGACAGCCGGTTGGCCGAAGTTGAGCAGCAGTTGCAAACACTTTGCCAAGAAAACCACCTCATTCTGCAATCTTACGTCCAAGTGGTCGACTTTATTAACAACAAAGTTAATAGCATTATCGTGAGCCTCTGGATGCTGCTCGCGCTGGGTTGCATCATCGCAGCCATGGGGCTGGTCAACACACTTACTATGAACATCATCGAGCAAACTCGAGAGATTGGCATGCTGCGAGTGATCGCGATGACCCGCCGACAAGTGCGCCGAATGGTCTTTGCGCAAGCGATGTTGCTGGGCATCATTGGCCTCATCCCCGGTGCACTGGCTGGGATTTTTGTGTCCTACGTGATCAGCCTGTCCGCATTCAGCATCCTCGGTCACAACGTCGAGTTCGAAATGCGTTATGGGTTGGTCCTCGGCTGCTTGGCTATCGGCATGTTCGTTGTATTGCTCGCCTCGCTGTTGCCCGCCGAACGTGCCGCGCGTTTGAAGCTCGCTTCCGCTCTGCACTATGAATAGCTTAGCGAGCATGTGGCCCACTCATGTGCCCGAGTCGCTCCGCCACTCGGTAGAGTATTCGGTAAGAAGTTGCGGAGCAAGTTCTCTCCAGTTTTCCGCACCCTGTTCACGAACACGATGGCAGAGATCAGGCAATTCATGCCAGAATCTCGTTCACTACCGAGCCGTGCACATCGGTTAAGCGGAAGTCGCATCGGTGGGTTGCCTGCGCTCATCCCGCGCAGCATGCAAATGTCGTCGGTGACACTCGACAGATGCGGCAGGAGATCGGAAATCATCATGCCCGACTGGCCTCGCGGCATCACTGGTGCCGCCTCAGCGAGTGCGAGGAACTTTTCGGTACCGTCCTGCGTGACTTCCTTTCGCAGCGGCGATTCGATCGCCTGACCGTGCTTTTCGCGAATGAATTCCTTCGGGTCAAACAAACAAAGCGGTCGAAAGGTTTGTCTGTGCGATACGCCTCGATCAAGTAATCGCGGTACCGCCAAGCATGCTCGGCGAAGACGTTGTTCGACGTTCCCATCATGTCCGCATAGCCGGTGAGATCGAGCCAGTGCCGCGCCCAGCGTTCGCCAAAGGCTCGCGGCTGGAGCAATCGATCGACGGCAGTCTCGCAAGCGCGTGGTGAGTTGTCGCGCAGCCTTGCCTGTTCGAGTCTGGCAAGAAAGAATCGATCCAGCGGATCGACCGGCCACGTGGAGTCTATCCAGGGAAGCGGCCTACCGCTGGTGGTCCATCAGGGGTGGCATCTTTATTCCAACTTCCTGGTGAATCAAGTTCACGTTCTGATGCGCGTGGATACAATGTTTATACTGTAAGAACTCCAGCAGATGCTCGTTAAGACCAGCCGAAACGGAAAGCCTTCAAAGATGGTTCTAAAAGCAGGGCTCACGCAGGGCAGCCTAGAAAGGCTGACCAGGCTTCTGATAGGCAGCAGCCTCCTATTTTCTGTCAGCAATTGCCAGGCTGGTGACGATGATGCCCCTGTATTGGTTGCGCCGAATGGAATCGTCCGCTTACCCGATGATGGCTTACTGATCTCCGATATTGAATCCCATCGCATCTTGCGATGGCACGCTTCCACGGGTCTGACGTTTTGGGGTGGTACGGGACAACCGGGACACGCGGGCGATGGAGGGCACGTTTCTCAGGCTACATTCAGCGCGCCCAGCGACTTGAAATTGGATGCGTCTCGTAGCAGCCTGCTCATAGCCGATTCCAACAATCATCGAATTCGCAAGGTCGATCTGCACACGCTAAAGACAACGACGGTGGCTGGTACTGGCAGGGCCGAACTAAGCGGCGATGACGGACCGGCTGCCGACGCTGGATTGGATAATCCGCAAGGCCTTGCGGTCGACACAGACGGTAACATGTTGGTTGCCGACACCTACAATCATGTGATTCGCCGCATCGCTGTAAACGGTACTATTACAACGGTGGCGGGATCAACTGGAGGGCTGTCAGGTGACGGCGGCCGCGCAACATTGGCGCAGCTCAGCCTGCCCATGGCCGTTGCCTTCGACTGTGACCAACGTTCGTTTTATATTAGCGATGCTGGCAACAATCGCATTCGGCGCGTATCTGCCGACGGCATCATTCAAACCATTTGTGGAGTTGGCAAAGGCTCTGATGATGCCGGAGCCGGCTTTGCCGGTGACGGGGAGTTGGCAAGCAAAGCCAAGATATTTTCAGCGCTCGATCTGGCAGTTCTTTCGCCGAACTTTTTCTATCTGTCCGATAGCGGAAACCACCGCATTCGCGCTGTGGCCCACGGTATCATTTTTTCCATAGTCGGCAATGGCCACCCCAGTGGTGCTGGGGTCGCTAATAGCGAGAAGAACAATTCATCTGCGTCGCCGTTCGTGCCAGCAAAGATTGCACCGGGACCCGACGGCAGCCTCTATTTCTGTGATCGCGGAAATCGGTCGATTCGCCTGCTCACAAAAGATGGTAAAATCGAGACGCTGCCCCTTTGCCTCCAAGCCTCCCGGCAATAGGAACCGGGGCAAAAGCCCAATGGCACTCGCTTTGATGTTGTCAAAACGCGTGCGTACTTAGCGATTGGCGGCCGTAGCTGTATTCATCAGCCGGAACGCGTTAGCTTCCGGTTAATGGGAACGAACCGGACGCTAACGCGTTCCGGCTGATAAAATCAATGGTCTGCGTTAGGCTGCTCCTCAAAAATTTTGACAAAGTGAGTGCCATTTGGCTAATGCCGAGGGCGGATTGAGTACGCGAGAAACCTCGAATACGAGAACATTTGTTATGAAGGTTGTGAATCTTTCACCGGCTGGTCACTTCAATTCGAAAGTGCGCCCCGCCGCGTTGGGGTATGTGCTGACACTAGTGCTCATCCTATTCGGTCCTGTGGTATCAGCGAATGCACAATCCAGTGCGACGGCCAAGCAGGCTGCCTCCGCTGCGCCTAAAGATAAAGAGCATGCGCCGGAAAATCTCTCGCGAGTTCGGCCCGACAAGCATATTAGCGAGCGGACAGAGTCCGTGGTCACTCAGCTACCTAAGCCGGCCGGTGCAACGTCCGATGTGGCGCTGCGAAACCTTATCGACAATCATTTGTTTGCAGCCATGCAACAAGACGATATTCCGCACGCGGCCTTGTGCGATGATTATACGTTTCTACGTCGCGTACATTTGGATCTGACAGGACGCATTCCGACTCCTCAGCAGATCGCCGACTTTGTCAGCGACCCCGAGTCCGCCAAGCGCGAGCGTGAAATCGATCGCTTGCTGGCATCAGATGCTTGGGTCGACAAGTGGGCTTATTGGTATGGAGACCTGTTTCGCAACTGCGCCAACCGCATCGGCAACCCGGCTACCGAGAAT
>JAYVHC010000322.1:0-3943 GCA_043771575.1 Planctomycetia bacterium | reverse complement strand
CAATAGTGCGATTCAGCGATCGCAAAATTGTCGACAGCGCTAATATCGAAGAAATGGGTGAAGAAATGTTCTCGATCGTCGACAAGGACAAATGCAAAGATGTCCTGTTGAACTTCGATGGCGTCGAGTTCATGTCGTCAGCTGCTCTTAACAAACTCATCCTTATGGATAGGCGAGTCAAAGGCGCTCAAGGAAAACTCAGATTGTGCAATTTGCGAGCAGAGATTATGGAAGTCTTTACCATCACCCGCTTGAACCGAGTATTCGATATAAAGAAGACCGAAGCCGAAGCGTTGAAGGCATTTGGCGTCCCAACTTAGTCACTTGTCGTTACTCACTTATCAACATACCGGACGCGCCGCGAACGCTGGGTCATGAGCAATCTGCTCGGAGAGCACTATGTCTAAGCCTGTCTGCGGCTGGAGTTTGAACGAAAAGATCCCCAGTTCGCTCGACGTCGGCCATGCGACCATCGAACGCATTATCTCGGCACTCGAAGCCAATCAATGGGAAGGTCGCGATCTGTTTCACGTTCAGTTGGCAATTGAAGAAGCGATTGTCAATGCGATCACACACGGCAATAAACATGCCGCAGGTAAAATAGTTGAACTCGAAATACGCGTGGTCCCACAAACTACTTTCATGCGCGTCAAGGATCAAGGTGCCGGTTTCAAACCCGCGGAAGTTCCCGATCCTCGCGATGACGATCATCTCGAATGTACTAATGGCCGCGGCGTGCTGCTCATCCGCGAAT
Source organism: Planctomycetia bacterium (assembly GCA_043771575.1). Taxonomy (GTDB): domain Bacteria; phylum Planctomycetota; class Planctomycetia; order Pirellulales; family Pirellulaceae; genus Aureliella. Next base: position 3,189 of record JAYVHC010000322.1, on the reverse strand, counting down.
TCATGTCTGAAGTGCGCTATAACGATCGTGGCAACGAAGTTACGATGATTAAGCATCGCTCGAATCGGTAGAAGCTAACTGCTCAGCACTGGAACCGTCACTTGAATACCCCTGAGATTCAGGTGATCTATGAAGACAATCACCTACTGGTAATTAACAAACCAGCCCAGTTGGCCACCATGGGCGCATGCGCCGGCGAACCCACTGCGGCAGCTTGGGCCGCCGAGTATCTGAAACAACGCTATCAAAAACCCGGTAATGTATTTGTCGGAGTGGTCAGTCGGCTCGACAGTTTCGTCACTGGCGTTCTAGTGCTGGCGCGCACCAGCAAAGCCGCCAAGCGACTTACCGAGCAGTTTCGCGACCGCCAAACAAGCAAACTCTATTACGCTTGCGTCGAAGGCCAACTTGGCGAACCTGCTTGGAGGACACTTTCCGCACATATTGCCAAAAACGATGCAGCACATCGTATGATGATCGTGCCTGCCAAATCCGCAAATGCGCAATTGGCTACACTACAGTTCCGAACACTGATCAGTGCCAAAACGTGTTCCTTGCTTGAGATCGACCTCGGTACCGGTCGCAAACACCAAATTCGTCTGCAATTTTCCGAGCTTGGCAACCCGATCCTCGGTGATAGCAAGTATGGCGCAACCAGCAAATTTCCCAACGGAATCGCGCTCCACGCTTGCAAGCTAACGATCGAACACCCAACACTTCGTCATCCCATGAGCTTCTTTGCGCCCCTGCCCGCAGCCTGGAGATCGCTGCCCAAAGAGTTTCTCAACAAAGCTCAAGATTCCACCTCGTTGTAGCTCAAGAATTCTCACTATGCGACGATGCGCTGCAGTTTTGTAAGATTTTCCGCCGATTCGACCTGTAAGGAGCTTGCTTTTCCCCAGCCTCTGTAGCCATCAGAATTTAACATTTGGCCGTAAACGATTTGCAGCAAATGCTTTACATCATCAAGCGGCGTTTTCGTGACTGGCAGTCCGAACTTTGGCACAATTCGTGCATTCGTTATAACTCGTACAGCAGTTGATCGGCGACTGATGGCGTCGTGACGTTTACAAGGAATGTGTCCCATGCTCTCCACAAAACAAAAACCAGCACCCAGTATCGAACTCAATTTACAAACGATTCGCCAGCGCGTTGCGGATATCAAACGCAATTGGACACCCGCTGAAGTCCGCGCGCGAGCAGTTGAAGGTCGCGAGCGCCGCAAACAGTTGGAGGAACTCATTCGTCAGCTGGAGCACAATTGCGATCCACTGGATGAAACGTTCGTTTGCTAACGCGTCATCGAAACAAATATTTGAATTCTCGCATACGGTGCCACCCAGACTTAATCCAATCATTTCCCAACTGGATTTGCTAGGGTTGTCACCAAACGAAATCAGCCTGCAGTGGCAGGCTGATTGACTTGAAAGGACAAGTGATCTACTTCTTCTTCTCGACGTGAATCGTATGTTTTCGCAAACGCGGGCAGAACTTTTTGAGCTTTAGCTTTTCGCCACCAGTTCGACGTCGTAGCGTATAGTTGTAATCACCGCTTTCCTCGCAGACGAGGTGAACAACTTCTTTTTTTCTCTTGCCCTTAGCCATAATTCCGATTCCTTGACGCTATTTTGAATGCAGTAGTTTTATTTAAATTCCCGCAACACCGAAGCTTACTCGGCTGCAGCCGTTAGTTCAGTCGATGCACCGCCGAAGTCAGGCTTTTCACTGCGTTTCACGACGCGGTCGTTCTTACCTACGAACTCAAGAATGGCTCGCGGACCGGCATCGCCCAGCCGTGGCGTTGCCAATCGTAGTACTCGCGTATATCCGCCTGGACGATCTGCAAACCGGACTGCAATTTCTCGAAACAGAATCGAAACCGCTTGCTTGTCACCGAGAGCTTGCAGCGCGCGTCGACGCGCGTGAACGGCAGGACTCATGGCTTGTACCCACTTCGGATATTGATCGCCCTCACGCCAGGCCTTCCAAGCGGCCGTGTTCCGATCCGCATCGGTACCGAATTGAGCTGCGTTGTTTTGAGCCACAACACCCTGCTTGCCGAGAGTGATGCATTTCTCCACCAACGGACGAATTTCCTTCGCCTTGGCTAAGGTTGTGATGATGCGTCCTTTAACCTTGGGCGCGTTCGGATCAGTATCCGAATCAGGTCGCTCTGTTAGAAACAAAGCAGAAGCTAGATTTCGGTAAAGAGCTTGACGATGACTTGGGCTTCGCCCTAAAACGCGACCGTGTCTTCTGTGACGCATGACTACACACTCAACAAAATAATCAGGGTTAAAATCTTAATTGAACCAGCCCGCTGTCGAATCAATTCATCAACAGTGCGGGCAAATTTCATGTGGTTTTATCGGGACGATTGCGATGCAGGCAAACGCATTCCAAGATGCAAGCCGAGTGTCGCAAGTTTGTCTCGCACTTCGTTCAGGGTCGTCTCACCAAAATTGCGAATTTCTAGCAGTTGATCTTCGGTGCGTTGTACCAGTTCACGAATCTGATGAATGCCTTCGCTCTCGAGACAATTGCCAGCTCTCACGCTCAGACGCAAATCAGCAACTGCTGAATTGAGCTTCGTTTCGAGCTGTGCTTCAGCGGATCCAGGCCCACCGCGAGCCGTCGCATGAACTTGACGACCAAGTTCCGTGTACTGAACAAACGGGTTGAGGTGCTTCCGGAAAATTTTGGCTGCTTCGACCAATGCCATTTCAGGACCAATCGAACCGTCTGTCCAAATTTCAAGATTCAACTTGTCATAGTTAGTCTTTTGGCCAACACGAGTCTCTTCGACTTCGTACCGGACACGCAACACCGGGCTGAACACTGCGTCGACTGGAATAATGCCGATCTCGTGATCACGCGTACTGTGTTCCGACGCCGAAACATAACCGCGTCCGTTCTCGACCACCATTTCCATCACAAATGGCACGTTGTCTGTCAACGTCGCCAGAACATGGTGTTTATTAATGATCTCGACATCCGCGTCTGTTTCAACATCCGCGCCAGTGATTACGCCAGTGCTCGAACGCTCGACGGTAATTACCCGAGTCGAATCGCTGTGGTTCTTTACGACCAGCGACTTCACGTTCAAAACGATTTCGGTAACGTCTTCCAGAATGCCTGGAAGAGTCGTGAATTCGTGCTGCGCACCGCGAATCTTAATTTGCGTAATAG
>JAYVHC010000321.1:0-2810 GCA_043771575.1 Planctomycetia bacterium | reverse complement strand
CCGTTAAAGAATTCCAAATCCACGGGTTTGGCCAAGGCACCCGTAGGAGCCTCAGTCTTGTAGTCTATGCGCCGCTTGGAATGAGGTAGCACCGGCATGGACGCATCGAGGCGCGCCCGTCGTTCGACTTGTTCGCTGAGTGAGCCGGCGTCGTCAGACAAAACAACTCTGGCGACGGTTTGCAATAGCAGACGATCTTCCTCGGACATTTGTTCGCCGCGGCGATAAAAAATTCCACCTGGACGATCAACGAGCGTCGCCTCCGAACTCATCGCGACAACATCTAGAATTGAGTCTTGTAGCGATTGCCGATAGATCGAGTCATCCTCATTCCAAATGACTAAGTCAACACTCAAGCCTTTCATACGCCAAAACGCATGCGCCTGAATCGCTTGGCGTAACAAATCAATGCGTTCGAAGTTGCGAATTCGAACCAACATAATCGGCAGGTCTCCGCTGATTCCGTAGCCCCACAGCGAAGATTGACTGCGTTGATTCCTTGCTAATAAGTTGACTTTGGCGCGCCGCAGTGAGGTCGAGTAGATTATGGAGCCGGCCAAGCGGCCAAAAGCTTGCGCGTCGGACTCGGATGCATTGAGTTGTTGCAGCTCGATTGGCCCGCGCGTCCAAGCGAGTTCAAACACGCGATCCGCTAGAATCGGATCGCTGTATTTTTCTGCCATTGCGAGCACCGTCGCCCTTGTCTCCGCGACCCCAAGCACAATATCCACTCGAACCGATTCATTGGGTTCAATGCGCAATGTCTGCCGGACGCTTACGATTGGATCCAGGGTGGCACCTGCGGTGTTCGAAAGTGGGGCTTGGTTGTCAAAGGCAGCGGGTGCTGCCAGACTACGTCCCCGACCAATGAACTTCATGCGGTCGGTCTCGAAGGATGGCTTGCAGTGACTAGTACCCACGACGCTCATCATGTGCATCAGCCAAGGTGGATGTTCTTCGGCAGAGCGAGGCCGGCGCGTGCACAGGATCGCGTGGTATTTTCGATCGATTTCGGATTGAACGAACAAATTACTAAATGCTGGATGCGATTCGTCTTGCGCCTGAGTCGCAAGGACCACTTCGGCATAGCTGGTGAACTCGATAGTCCGCACGCGGTCTGAACGATTCGTCAATGTAACTCGGCGCAACTCCATATCATCTTCGGAAGAGACCGAGATTTGAGAGTGCATTTCGATGAACTGGTGCCGGTGGCGAAACTCAGCGCGGGCTTGCGTAAAGATGGCTTCGTAAGAATTTGTGGATTGCCCGCTAGGATGTAACGCGGTCGACCAGACAACTCCGCTGTCCAAATCGCGCAAATAACAAAACGTACCATAGCAATCGCGTGTCGAATCTTCGCGCCAGCGTGTGACGGCTAAATCGCGCCAACGACTGTAGCCGCCACCAGCACTTGTGACCATGATGTGGTAGCGACCATTGGACAATAAATGCACTTCAGGTACGGGGCTGTTCGGGTCCGAGAAAACACGCATCATGCCAGCCTCAGCCGCCGATTGGCTCTGTCTCACCTCGGCCTCAACCGCATGTGGATAAACGGGCACCGAGTTTTTTGGTACCTGTTCGTGCAACAGCATTTCCGCGGCCCGAAACGTTGGGTCAGCCAAGAATCTGCCCTGCATCGGTTTGTCAAGCAGTACGTACGCCAACGACAACAGGCTCATACCAGCATGATGCCCCATGTACTGCCGAACGGTGACACTGTCGACATTGGGCGGCAAGCGTGACGGAGTGTAGTCCACCGCTTCGAAGAATCCATAATCACCGCTACGAAGTTCGGCCTCCAGCCGCTGCAGGTTGCGACAAGATGCATCAGGTTCAATCATCAAACCCAGAGCACACGCATAGGGCGCAACCACTAAATCTTCTGCCAAACCACGCTTGAGTCCCAGCCCAGGCACGCCGAATGCGCGATATTGGTAGTTGTTATTGAGGTCGACGGTGTTGTAACCCGACTCGGAAATTCCCCACGGCACGCCGCGCTGACGTCCATAGGCGATCTGCCGACGCACTATCGAGCGGTACGTCTGATCCAAAAGAGTATGTTCATGGGTCGGCATCACCAGCAGCGGCATCAAGTATTCGAACATCGATCCGCTCCAGCTCAACAGTGCAGGCGTGCCCGTTGTATTGGTTAACAGCCTCCCGAGCGCGAACCAACTTTCCTGTCCCAGGTGTCCCTGCGCAATCAGCACAAAGCTGGCCAGACGAGCTTCCGATGCGAGCAAGTCGTAGCAACTACTGTCGAGCCGATTTTCTTGTGTGTTGTATCCAATTGCAAAAAGATCCTGAGCCTTGCTTTGCAGGAATTCAAAATCCATATTCGCAAAATCGTAGCACTGCGTTACCAGCAATTCGACAGCCCGCATACGTGCCGCGGCGTTATTCGAAGATTGAAGTAACGCGTCGCGTAGTTGTTCGAGACAAGCGATGATGTGGTTGGGTGCGGCCGGAGTTTGCGGCGCGCACTGTTTAAGATCGGCTGCAAGGGATTCAATCAGTGGACAAAGAGAAGACGATAGCGAGGCAACTTGCCGAAGTGTCACGGAGCCATCCAACTCAGTCAATTGAGACTGAAGCTGCCGCCAGCGTGCGAGCAGCGTGGGCGGCACCGTTGGCCACAGTGTCTCAGCAGGCAGTTTTTGCAATTTCCAGGAGGCAAACTGTTCAAGCTCGTTTAAATACTCGGCGCAGTTGTTTTCAACGACGCTTATCCAACCCAGGCCTGGTTGATGCGTTCCCAATTCGGATCGCGAATTAGCTATAAAAATAGCGAGCTTCGGTAAGACTTC
>JAYVHC010000320.1:0-1773 GCA_043771575.1 Planctomycetia bacterium | reverse complement strand
ATTGAGTTGCATCGAAGTAACGTGTTGTCGGGTGCTTGGTGGGTTTCGTGCCTCAACCCACCCTACGCGGCTACGCGGCGTGTTGGAACGACAGCTATGAATGAGAAGCTAGCGCAGGTCGCACTTTGTCCGGCGCGTACAAATATGGATTGAGCGATGGATCGTTATACATCTTCATTTGACGGTAAGTCTTATGACGTTTGCGGCCCGCCAGAATGTCGTCGATGAGCTCTCGCAGTGATTGACTCAGATCATTTTTCTGGGCTCGGCACAAGGCGATACGCACGTGCATCCGTTGGACGTGCTCTTCGCCTACGTCGTCCCGCTGCAACTGCTCTTCATAGTGAAACAAACGCAGAGACATGATGCTCAGTCGGTCGATCGCGCTGCCTGGTGTTTCCGTATTCTGACGCGCCTCGCTGCGGGGCGAAATGCTGCGACTCTCCAGTTGCTCCGTGATCCAATCGTCCATCTTCTCAATATGATCATTTCGGGCCTGATTGAGCCGGTCGATCGCTCGTTTGACCGTGGCAATCTGCGCTTCGGTGACAGCCGGGCTGCGCGCGATATCTTCTTGATGCCAAAGTTCAAAGTTGAAGATGTGTTGCTGGCAAACGATGTTCAACCAGCCGTGATAGGTGTTTTCGATCGGCTGCTGATGCCACAGCCCGACCGTGGCTTCGTGCAATGCGAGTACTTCAGTTACATCAATCACAGCAATGCCCTCATGCGTGAATTCTTTCGCTTCGTAACGCTTGAACAAGGGTGCGGCTCGCAATTTGTAGGATTGCAGGCTTTAGCCGTAAATTCTCGCCGCGACTGGCGGCTAAAGCCTGCAATCCAGCCCATCGGCGGCTGAAAATTGAAAACCGCTTCGTGCACTCTTCGAGCTAGGTAATTCTTATCAAATTATCGCAAACTGGGGAAGAGAGATCGACTTTGAGGACTGAGGCAAAATGAGTTTTCAGAATGGCCAAACAACCGTCGACGCTCGTCCGATAACAGTCAGGTAAAGCGCTACAAGCGTCAAAAAGATTCTGTTCGTTGCCATTGGAAAGGACACCCGAGATGTGCAAATTCTTCGTGATGAGCTTGGCTGGGTTCGCCCTCTCAACTCTACCTTCTGTCGCCGTGGTTTGCGGTCAATCTCGGGGCATCGTTCCAGGCACTGGCGTCGAAATTGCAAAAGTTGGTGATGACTTTGAGGATCCGACCTGGAATTACATACCCAATAATCCCAAAAGCACCGAAGACATCGACAAAAACCAGCACCAACCGGTGGGACGGTCATCCAACGGACGTTGGTACGAAGGGGTAAAACGCGGTCATCCCGACATTGTGCGTCGCGTTGAAACTCCGCCCGGCGGCTTGCCGGGCAGTGACGGCGCGTTGCTGATGCAATCGCTTTACACCGGCATTCCGAACCGACCCAGCGGTGTAATGCATCAAGAAGATTTCATTTGCAATGTTCAGAATCGCGTGGGTGGACCCATGTCCGTCGCTCAGTCGCCCAGCGTTACGACGCGAGTCTTCTTGCCACCGATCGATGAATGGGAAAAACGCAGTGGCCCGCAGTTCGCTTTCCGCGCTGCACTCGAAACAACGCCACCCAAGAAGCCGTTGTTTGATTTTGGCCCCGACAAGGAAGGAGACGACGGCATTTACTGGCCTGGCTTCTTCCTGGTTCTTGAAAGCAAGCATCAAACCAAAAAAGAAGAAGACTATGCCTACTGGCGCATTCGCGCTGCGCGCAATGGTGGCGACTTCAAGGGC
>JAYVHC010000319.1:0-24382 GCA_043771575.1 Planctomycetia bacterium | reverse complement strand
AAATCGGATGGAGCCGACAAAAAATCAGCCTGCGGATACTGAGTCGAAGCCCACATGAAATTCACTTGGGTTAAAGTGTAGTATATGCAACCGACCGGTCTGGATAAGGAGTATGACCAACTCCTTAATGCATGGCGTGAGCCTCAAACCAAGTTATCCTCTCACCCACTACACCCCAGAAAACATAGCCTCTATGAGCCTCTCGAGCGTCGAACTTTGGCAAAAAATATCTTCTGCGGGGCTGGCCGCACCGATGATTTGCCGAAGCTGGGCGACAGAAGCCTTACAGGATTTACCGCCAAACGACGCCGCCAATGCTACAAAAATCCTCGAACAACTGGTCCGACTGGGACGATTGACGGATTACCAAGCGGAACTGATCGCTGGCCAGCGTCAAGGTGAATTCAAGCGCGGTGTTTGGACACTTTTGCGGCCGGTTAATGTTCCCTTGTGGGAGGGGTGGTTTGAAGCCACGAAGGCACCAAACGAACCGTCAACTTGGTTGCGTTGGTTGAGCAGTGAGGCCTTGGCGGAGTTAAAAAATGCGGCTCCGAGTTTACCTCGCGGCTTGCAGTTGGCTCAACTTAAGGGGCCGAATTTGCAAGGCGTGCAAGTTCCTGAGCTGATCGATAAGCATCTGCAGTTGCAGGTTCAACCGCTGCAAGGCGTGCCGCTGACCATTGCCTTTCAGCAGGACTCAAGCCTGGGGCGGAGAGCGACGGAGATTATTAGGCATGTTGCTCAGGCGCTCAGACCGCTTCACACTGCCGATATGGCTCATGGACGCGTGCTACCGGACCGAGTTTTTTGGCATGCTCAGACGGGTGTAACGCTGGCGCGAGATCCACTTTGTTGCCAAACCGCGTCGCTGGACCTGAAAGCGATCGGAGTCATTCAAGACGGTTTGAATGGATTGTCGCCGGCTCAGTTCATGGCACCAGAATTCCTTGCCCCCGGTCAGGTGCCGACGCCCAGCAGCGATATTTATAGCTTGGGATGCTTGTGGTGGTGGTTGGTAACCGGCAAGCCGCTGGTGGTTGGCTCTACGCTTGATAAGCAACTTGCGCGACAGGCAGAAGCTTCGATTGCACTTCCGAAAGATTGCGACTTGCCACCACCTTTTGTGCGTTGCTTGCAACATTGCCTAGCCAAGAATTTGCCTGCGCGGTTCGCTTCAGCCGAGCAACTCTGCCAGGCGCTCGATGCGGCTTCGGTGGCGATAGCCACAGGACCAGTTGCTAAGCAGCGAGTCGAAAAGCAGACGACATTGGTTCCAGCAAAGCCGGTTGCAACACCTGCTAAGCAACTCGCACCACCAGCCAAGCAACCATTGCAAAGCGCTGCGCCGAAACCCGCCGCAAATGAAGCTAACGCCATTGTTGCCGAACAACCTACGGTACTTCAACCCGCCGTAATTCAACCTGCTAAACGCGCCGTGGCTGAAGCACCCAAGTCCGTTCAGGCGGCGGCAACCGTGAAGGTCCCAATCAAGCCCACTATCAATCAAGCGACCAATCAACTGCGGGCTCGCAAGAAAGCGAAGCGTAAGCCGGGAAATAAATGGGCCCTACCGCTTATCGGCGGCTTGGGAGCTGTTTGTGCGTTGCTGGGAATATTGATTGCAAGTGGCGTGATGAAACCCAGCGCCCGCAAAGTGTCGCCCAAACCGGTCGCCAGCGACACCGCCAACGAGGCCATTGATTTGACGGATTCGAATGGGACTAAAGCAGATGCGATTCCAAGCGACCCGCGTTTGGACGTCTATCGAATCGTGCCCGGCGGCAAAGACTTGTTGTGGGTACCGCCGGCAGCGCCCAAGCCGATTGCGCTCGATTTGTTGCCGCCAGGTGGACAGATCTTTGTTACGTTGCGACCAAAGCAGTTGATGGCCAGTCCAACCGGGAAATTGCTCATGGCTGGGTTCAATGATGAACTTGCGCCCTACCTCGGTCAGATCAGCCAGCGGGCTGGAGTGCCATTGGATTCGATCGACCGCGTGACAGTTGCATGTTACGCGGAGAACGAAGTGCTGATGACTTGTATGCGCGTGCAGCTTGCAAAACCGCTCACATTGTCAGCGCTGAAAACCGGCTGGGGCTCGGTCGCGAACGAGCAAGCAGCGACGGTGACTTTATTGAGCAAGGCGGCAGGCGACAGTTACTTCGTCGCTCAGCAACCTCTACTGGACGCACAATCGGTATGTGAGTTTTCTTTCGGACCCACTGCATTAATGAAGGAATCTGCCGAGTTGCAAGGCGCTCCTGGACCGCTGGCATCGCAGATGGGAAAACTGTGGCAAGTCTCCGATGCAGATGCAGATTTGAGCTTACTGTTGACGTCGTCGTTTTTGTTCAGCGAAGGCAAGTCAATTCTAACAAGCATGCCCAAAAGGCTGGCAAGCCGATTGCGAGAGTTACTGGAAGTTGACTCGCGCGCCGCGCTGATCCAAACGCGACTTGAGCCAGCCTGGTATATCGAAGTTCAACTGATTGGACTGAGCGAGCGCGAAGCGCCGCGTCTGAGTGAACTGCTGCGTCAGAGAATCTCGGGCGCTTCGACAGCAGTGGAGGATTGGTTCGTTTCGGAGCAACCGCATCCCTATTGGCGCGCATTGGCGATTCGGTATCCCCAAATGCTGCGAGCGTTCGCTGAGCAAACGCGGTTTGGGATTGAAGGAGGCGCTGCGGTCGCAAATACCTATCTCCCCCCCGAAGCCGCTGTGAACATCCTGTTGTCATCTTGGATTGCCTCGCAGGAAAGCGCTACCCTTGTAAGCGACGCGCCGACGGAAGCAGTGTTAATGACACCCACAGCCAAGCCGCTGTCACTGGAGGAATATTTGTCCCGCAAGATTCGTCTCAGCTTTGATCAAGAGCCGATTGAAACTGCCCTGCGGTTGGTGGGTGAAGAAGCCAATGCGAATTTGCCGGCCGATACTCCGCCTCTGCGATTTGCGTTGGACGGCGGCGCCTTCGAGCGAGCGGGCATTACTCGCAATCAGCAACTCAAGGATTTCAAACATATTGATTTGCCCATGCGCGACGCGCTGACCGCAATCGCCAAGCGCGGCAACCCGGTAACCACCGTGAAGGATACCCACGAACAAGATCAACGTTTGATTTGGGTCGTGCGCGTTGATCCCGAAAAAACTGGAAAACAAATGATTTCGCTCACCACACGCGCCGATGCTGCAGCAAAAAACATTCCATTGCCAGTCGAATTCGCGACCACCAAATAACCGGAGTGCAGCATAAATGTCCCAAGCGCGCTATTAAAGCGATCGGCGAGTGAATGTTTAGCTAACACGTGGGTCCGCCTCTCCGAGACTCGCTTACTGATAGCACGCAAAGTGAGTGTCATTGGGACTGCCAAATACGAACCGCTGCGCCGCCAGCGTGTGCTTTGGACGAACCATAAACCGCAACCGAACAAAGTGGCCTCACAGCATCAGTCTGCGAGCGGTATGTCACGATATACCCGATGACAGGCTGCACAGTTGGTTGACAGGCGCTTGAAGAGTTCGTCGATTTCGGTTGAACCAATGGCGATGTTCGTCATTCGATCGCGAAGAAGCCTTTCGAGTGTGCGTGAGTCGGATTCGGATTGCTCAAGCAGCAAGCGGAATGCGGCTGGCTTTTTCGCAACCGATTCCAAACGCAGCAGCTCAGTGAAATGCTCCCAAAGCATGAGAGCCTCGTGGTCTGGGTGGAGATCTGGATGATCGTCGAGCGATTTCCAGTCTACCGCTGACAAGCGTTTTAGATGATCAAAAGTGCGTTCAAGCTCCACCATCGCTTCTGCAAGCGGTGGCAGTTCTGCGATTTTAGGAAAGTCTGCTGTGAGCGCATCGAGGAATTGGTTATCGAGGCGTCGCGCGTTCGCAACGGACTGATACAATCCTCGATAGTTCTCGCTTGTTCCAGCAAACTTAAGCAATTTGGATGCGGCCATGGGGTCCATCATTCCGTTGGACACGCAAGCGACCGCGGCGGCCGTTGGGCTGCGATGTAATCCATGATGACAGTGGATGTAGATCGGGCCTTCAAAGTGGCGAACCGCCTTGGCCAATTCGGCTGCACGCGTGTCTGGAATCCCATTGTAACCATGCGGCAAATGCACATATCGCATTTCATACTTCGCCGACAGCTGCAAGTCGGGCTGCGATCCATCAACACTAATGATCGTCTTCACTCCCAGCGATCTGAGCTCTTCAAAGGCAGCCTCGCCATCGGGTCGCCCACCAGAAATCACACGTTCATGAATTCGAATCGCGTTCGGGAGATGAGCCACCTGCATGCGCAGTGGCAAGCTATCGCTGGAATCCAACGCTGCCTCATCGACTCTCGCGCAGCCGACTATTGCTAGGCACACGAGCGTTAACGCGATTAAGATCATTTGATGGGCGTTTCTCTGCACTCGCTACTCCAGGAAAGTACCAGCCGAAAAGCATCACTGCTCAGGCGTAGTTTAACACACTGCGAAGCTCGCTTCAGCGCCGGCGGCAATCCGTTACCCAGATGCCAACTGGACAGCCCCACTGTGTGCTAGACAAGCGAAATACTAGCCCGACGCGTTGGCGAGGTGAATCCGCGCAACCCATTCACTCGCTTGCGCTTCAGGCTTGTACTGAGCAGCTAAGAAAAGCTCCAATCGGCTATTCCGGTTTTCTCAGCGAATCTAGAAACGCGAGCATGTCGGCAAGTTGTTGCGGGGTAAGATCGCGTACTAACTGTTCAGGCATAATCGATGTGCTTTGCGGCTGCATCCGCTGAATTTCATCCGTAGACAGACGGGCTTCTTCGTTCTTGGCATTTCGTAGAACTACGTGCTTCTCATCTTGCTGCACCAGTATGCCGGATATAACTTGCCCGTCTTTGGTTTCTATGAGATGGGTTCGATACTTAGGATCGATTGTCTTGGATGGTTCAAGAATGCTCTCAAGCATTTGGAATGCACTCAGTTTGCTTCCAATCAGGGTCAGGTCTGGACCAACATCCTTGCCCACCCCCGTGATGCGATGGCAATTTTGGCAATTGACACTCGCTGTTTCGAAGAACAGCTTGCTACCGCGCTGGCGATCGCCCGACATTGCCAGGATGGCTTCCGGCTGCACGTTGCTGCCGAGTCGTTTCACCCGCTCGCCGGGTGGAAGGAACTGCTCGAACAAATCACGCACATTCTCCACGGTGTGCTTCGCACCATATTGAACTGCCAAAGCAGTAGCGGCGGGTGTAAGCGTCTGGGCGTGTAGAGCGCGTTGTAGCGCAAGTGCGCCACTGGTCGAATCCAGCAGGTCATGAATAGCGGACGCGTGCGCGTCGGGGGCAGATTCCGTCGTTAACTGTTGAAAAGCCTTAGCATATTTCGCTCGCTGATCGACCGACTCGTTGGCGTCGACAGCCTCCGAGGGTGGCATGGCAGATATCCAATCTGCGATCAGTGCAATACCGTCGCTATCGATCTCCGCGCTTCCGAGTCGCGGCATTTTTCCACCCCCTAACTTTGACATGCGGTAGAGCAAAACGGATCGAAACGGCTCACTTGGCGCGATTACCTTAGCATTCTGCATCTTGAAATCGCCCTGCGATGGTGCGGCAAGCATGTTGGTCTTGTCCAAGGGGAGGTCAAAATGCATATACGACAAGACTGCTCCGCCGGCGCTCATCCGGTGACAGTGCGCGCAGTTGACATGCAGGTAAGCTCTCGCGCGCGCGTCTAGACTGGCAGATTTGTCGTTGGGATTCGCTAGGCAGATTCTCTGTTCACGCGGTACTTCATTTGTGATTAGACCCATGCGTGCGAACTGATCGAGTTGCGAGGCGGCGCCTTCGCGATGGAGTTGTGGGACATTGAAACCGAGCACGGTTCCAGAGTATTTATTGTGGCAACGTTGGCACTCCGCTCGGCCCGCAAAATGCCAGGTTTGTATGCGTTGGCTTCCGGACTCCTCAATCACGAATTCTTGTTCGGCACCCGCAGCGCCGACTAGCGCTGCATCTGTCTGGCTTTCATTCCACTGGTAAGCATACGGCATCCAATCCGTTCCGTCGAAATGCAAAAGTTGCGTCTCGACGCGGCGACGACTGGTAGGATCCCCACGTCGAGTTTCCAGCATGAGCGACTTTACGAGTACGGAGTTTTTGGGGAAGCTCCAGTTGGGCGACTGGCTACCAATGGGTTGGTCGTTTGGAATAGCGACCCAGCGCTGCGAACTGGCTCCATCGGCCCACATTTCAGCTTGAATTGAGTAGCCTACTACCCCGGGTGCAGGCAATTGTTCTGCTGCTGATTCAAAAATTGCCGTCTGGCTGAGAGTTCTTGGGAAGTTCAAGGATTCGCCCATGCGTGGGTTGGCGACGAGTCGATGTATTGTGCCGGCCGTATGGTCCAAGAAGTAGAACTCGCCATCGTTGTCTTCGGCAAACCCTACCACGCGATGCGTGGTATCAGCAAGTTCTATGCGACTGACAACGGCACCACCTTCATAGCGCAGGCCCCAGAACTTGCCGGTGTCGTAGTCGCTATAGATGTGCGTTCCATAGAGCTCTTGCAGGCGTTTTCCGTAGAAAGTCAGGCCTTCGGTGATCGAAGTGGATTCGGTGTGGGGGTGCACTGTGACAGGCCTAAGAATCGGGGTTGGGCCCGGCTTTAGTTCAGAATTGATCGGTTGATGTGCTTCAGTGAGTGACCAACCGTAGTTGCCACCGCGTTCGATGCGATGGAGCATTTCCCACATTTCCCAGCCGACGTCGCCACACCAAAGATCGCGGGTTTTACGATCGAAACTCATTCGCCACGGATTGCGAAGCCCAAAGGCCCAAATCTCCCCACGAGTACCAGGCGTGTTTACGAAGGGATTGTCAGCCGGAATGCGATAGCTCTTTCCATCATCGGCGTGGTCTACATCAATGCGTAAAATAGAAGCAGGGATATCGCTCAGATCCTGCCCGGTCTTAAAAATATCGGGTGGATTTGCGGCATTTGCATCGCCGGCGGAAATGTAAAGGTAACCATCGGGACCGAAGAGCAAGTGACAACCGTTGTGGCCGCCCGACCACCAGGTTACAAGGGTTTCTTCGCTCGCCACATCAATGGTCGGTGGGCTCGTGTCAAGCAGCTTGAATCTTGCTACGTGTGTGCCATCTTCGAGGTTAGGAGCCTTGATGTAGCAGACGTAGCAGTAGCGGTTATGTTTAAAGTTGGGATGAAACGCCATCGAGTAGACTTGCTCAACGCCCGGAATCGCTTTGGCAAAGTCGATGACTAAATCAGCTTGTGTAACATCGTTGCTTTTCGGAAATGAGAGTATCTTTCCAAATTGTTCAACGACGAACCAACGCTCACTTTCGGGTGAAGTTACCATGTCAACGCACATTTTGAATTCAAGTGCGGGAAAGGCTCGCTCGGACACATAGGGCAGAGGCGGTTCAGGCGAGCCCTCTACGCGCGAGGTCGTCCATGGCGGACGTTTGGCAACGACCGGTTCATCGGCCCAGGAAAGCTGAGTGAGAACGCCGAGCACTACATAGAATGCGTAGGCCATATTGAGTGCACAGGTAGGCACCCTGGCAGAATGCTTGTCCCAGGCGCTGCGCCATGTCATATTACGATCCTAGGAGGATAGGAAGGGGGGTTCAATTCGACAGAATTCGGTTCTGGCCGACCGTCACCACCCGCGCATTATCAACTAAACAATTCTAAAGTTCCACTGGAGTTCAGCATGTCGAGTTTGTTTTTAGTATTTTTGATTCTAGCTGCGCCAGGAGGTCCTGTTGCTGATGGTGCTGTTCAAGATGGGCCAACGAAGCAAGAGGCAACTCCGCAAAATACCGGACTACAACGCCCAGAAGTTGAATTCAAAGTGTTTCAGTTTCCGGCAGATCAAATTCCTCGTATCGATGGCGACCCAAGCGACTGGAACATAGTGCCGGAGTCTTATGCGATTGGCACCGACCAGCTCAAAGAAACGACGAAGAATATGAAAGAGCCGGTGGCTGCGTCAGACCTGAGCGTCAAAGTTAAGGTTGGCTGGGTCAAGGGAATGAGCCACTTGTATTTTTTGTATGAAGCGTTCGATGACTACTGGGACTTTGAAAGACCCGATTTGCACAACGACATTTTCGAGCTGGTCATCGACGCTGACCTGTCGGGTGGACCCTTCATTCGGCAGATGCACCCCATCGAGAAGTTTCGCGATCGACTCGAAACACACTCAAAGTATCACGGCGTACACGCCCAGAACTATCATGTATTCACGCCAGCGCAAGGCAAGGATTGGACGATGGTGTGGGGATCTCAACCGTGGATCAAAGATTTACCCTATGCCAACGCGGCCTGCAAACATAGTTTTAAGCACGGCGAGTCTGGGAAATTGACTCTTGAGTTCTATGTGACGCCTTTCGACTATGCTCCGCCCGAGCCTTCGCGGGCCGTCGTTTCCAAATTGGAGGAGGGTTCAAACATCGGCATGTCCTGGGCGGTTATGGATTATGACGACGACAAGAAAGAAGGCAACGATGGATTTTGGAGCCTGTCGCACAAGACAACCATGTATGGTAACGCCTCAGATCTGGTGTCCTTTCGACTTATGCCTATCGACGCTAATCTCCACAAGCCTGTGGAAGCGAATTGGAGTTTTCAAGTAATCAGCCAACAGGATCGAAGCGTTGCCTTTCATGATCAGTCTTTCGGCAATATAGCGTCTTGGAAGTGGGATTTTGGCGACGGAGAATCGTCGAGTGAAAAAAATCCTTTTCACACCTACAAGAAGCCCGGAGAGTTCATCGTGATTCTATACGTCGAAGGTCCCGACGGGAAAGCACGCCGCTCGAAAGTTTGGGACGTCACGTTACCTTAAGTATGCCCGTAGACCGCGACGCTTCGTCGTTGCGATGTTTGGTTTCCGGCAGATGCGACCCGTGGGTCACATCTGCCGAGCTGCCGAGTCTATGGCCTTGGTCCGCCTCAAAACGCTTCACAGCATTGGACAGACGGCTAGAGCGCCGGCTAGAGCGCCATAGTGCGGTAGTAATCTTGAGCCTTTCGAAAAAGCGATTCAACCTGTTCGCGCTCAGTGGAAGAGGGATAACGATTTCGAACTGCCACCACGCGAAGCATTTGCTCGATCCATTCCACAAAGTACTTGGCGTCCTCGCGGCTGGCGATCGACTTCCCTGCAAGTTTAACATACACCGGACTGGTGTGGGCCCACGCAGGTCCGTCAAAGACGCGTGGATCATCTTGGCCGCGAACGCGTAACGCAACCCAGCAACTGTTTGCAATGGGAAGGTCCAGCTCCCACTGAAAATGCTGTACATCGTTATTTCGTTCGGCTGGGATATCGAGCGTTTTGACGATTTCACCATTCAGCACGATTTCCAGTGAACTTACTGGCACCAAACTATCAACAGTCGCGCGCACTCGCAAAGAACCCGCACTGGCCAATTCTAACGTTGCACCCGGCGCTTGATCGTTGACAGTTAACAACGGGATAGGTCCATTAGTGACAAAGGTACGACCTTTCTTTAGACCTTCGAGCCAACCTGCCATCGTGAACTTTCCATCCGTTTGAACGTAAGTACGCGAACCGCCGAGCGGGTCTGTAGAGTTGTCGAGGAGGGCGTCTGTTCCAACGCAGGCCGATATTTTTAAGCCGCAATTTAAGAGCCGATACCACAGTTCGCTTGAAAGCGCCTCGTCGCTGTTGTAAGACATGATGTCAAGCGCGTGAACCGCGCCCAGGACGGCATCGATTGGTAATTCGCGGGCAGCACCATTGGGCGCGGTCAGGTCAGTGCCAAAGGCATCGGGCGAGTTCTTTAACATGGGGTGGCCGTAAGTCACTACGCCTCCTTGATCGCAAGCGTCTTTCGCCATCGTATAGTTCGCCGGAAAATCTAGCTTGTTCGGAGTATTGTCGAAGCCCGTGTATTGGGGTTCGACGAACTTGCGAATTCCGAAAAACTGCATATGACCATAGATCGAACTGCGCATCTCTTCCCCGAACACAAGCAAGTGCCGGTTTGTTGATGCAGCATGGGGTTGGCCGCTAATCAGTTCGGGATCGCGAATATCATCGCCGAGATTGTTCGACACGCAGAGATTTACGTAATTCAATCCTTCCGCTCGCGCAGCCAAAATCGCTTCGGATATGGTTACTGCGATGGGACCGCCTGTGTGCAGGTGAACATGCGAATCGCCCGAATACCAGCCCTGCGCTGCCATATCGATCCAAGAATCGAGGTTTACTTGCAGCTCGGAATTTGCGTTTGCTTGGATCAGCACTGTTCGCGGAATCGACTCGAGACCACCGGCCACGGTCATCCGAACCGGCGCATCGGGCAGACGAATGGTGAATTCACCGTCGGCGTAAAAGTAATCGTTTTTAAGGCTTGTCTTGCGGACGATAGCCCCCTCTGGGGCGATAAATGATCCATTGGCCTGGGCAATCGTAACACGAGCTGCGCTATCGCGATCGCCGACGATTTTGATTCGGACCAACGGCTCGGGATCTGCGGCGAGCGCAGATTGACAGACGATAAAAATCGCAATCGAAAATTGAGTTGCAAAGGGAGCAAGGTTTGTCATGGCTGTTCTGCTGGGACAATGGTTGTTGGCATGGAGCTACGTGTGCTCATAAGATAGCACCGGTTAAAGCCGAGTTGTTATCAGTATGCTCGAAAACAGTTTTTTTTCGATTCGCTCGCTACATGACACAACCCTGGCTGGCTGCCCTGAGCGACAACGAGGACGCGCTCCTCTGCGACTGGGCGGCGCGTGAAATGAGAGGCTTCGTTTTAGTGAGCCGTCGGCGTTAGCCGCGGGTTTCGCAGCAGACGACTCGACCTGCTCGGTGATGGTCAAATGCCAAACGATTCGCGGCCAGCGAACAAGCACTGGACGAACCACAAACCGCAAACGACCACAAACAGCGTTCCACCGATGACTTTAAATTCCGTAAAGCCCCAGCTACAGCGATTGACTCCGTAGCGGCAGCCGCCTTCGATCATTTACAATAAGAGCAAAGGTTCACTTCGTTGCCGCAACCAAAAAACTCACTCCATTGCATCTACTGGTTCAGTTCTGAAGGGATTATGCAATTTGGTTGCTACTGACTGCGGCACGCATGCCCAATGAATGACTGCGCCTTGGACTGATAGACATCTGGAATTCTGTACCTGCGTTTTTTATTTTTCCGATTACTTCGACAACCCGCCTTCGCCAGTTTTGAAATCGACGTGAAATCATGACGCACATTTTGGTAGTGGATGATTCTCCAACGGAGCGGCGGCGGGTTGGGAGTTTGTTTGAGAAAGGGCTAAAGTCGGTTTCGATTTCCTACGCGGAGAACGGAAAAATTGCCTTTGATTCGCTCCAATTGGATATGCCCGATTTGATCGTCACGGATTTGCAAATGCCTGGTATGGACGGTCTTGGACTGGTAGAGAAGATTACCGACGCAGGCATCGGTGTGCCAGTGATCTTGATGACAAGTTTTGGTAACGAGGAGATCGCCCTGCAAGCCTTGAACGCCGGCGCGGCAAGTTATGTTCCCAAGGCAGTCCTCGGCAAGCACTTGATCAAAACTGTCGAAAATGTGATTGCACTATCGCAAGTCAAGAAGAATAGGCAACGTATTCTTGGGGCGTTGACTAGTGTCCAATCAAGGTTTGTACTTGAAAACGATATTACATACATTCCGCCATTGATAAGCTATCTGCAGGAGCAGATGGCAACCATGCGTTTGTTCAATGAATCCCAGTTGATTCGTATCGGCATGGCGTTGTGTGAAGCTTTGACCAACGCCATTCATCACGGTAATTTGGAATTGGACTCCGAGTGGCGGCAAGACAGTGAAGCGACGTATTACCAGATTGCTGAAGAGCGCCGTTATCTGAAGCCCTACTCCGAACGCAGAGTTCGTATGGTCGCTTCGTTGTCCGAGCAAGAAGCGCGGTTTGTAATTGATGACGAGGGACCAGGGTTCGCTGTGGACGAAGTGCTGGATCCTACGGATGAAATCAATATGGATCGCATGGGAGGTCGGGGCTTACTTTTGATTCAGAGCTTTATGGATCAGGTGCAACACAATGCGGTTGGAAATTCCATTACGATGATCAAGAATGTCGTCCCGCTTGAATCGTCCAACGATGACTCCAGCGAAACGCTTGAAGGGGGAGACTCATAACATGTTTTCAGGCGGTCAGTCCCATGACTAACATTTTCGATTTAGAGGCAGCGTTGCAGAGAGTCGAAGGCGATCGAAGCTTGCTGTGCGAATTGGCTGTGATCTACCTGGACGAGGTGGGAAAATTAAAGTTGGCGCTGTGTGATGCTCTGGGCAAGAACGATATTCTCGCTGCGTCCAAAGCCGCGCATACACTTAAGGGGGCTTGTGCCAATTTTTGTTCGCCGGCGGTATACGATGCCGCCTGGGCATTCGAGCAACTGCGTCCGTCGAACACCGCGCAAGAAATCACTGAAGCTTACCAAAGACTATTTCAGGAAGCGGAGCGACTGAATCAAGCCCTACGCGAAGAGTTTGCAATTTAATTCCGGTTTTGAGAACGCGCGATCAAATGCTGTGCTTTGTCTTGATTAAGAATTGGGGTTGATAGTCCTGGACGGCACGACGTTGTTCCACGATACAAGGGTTTTTTACCATGCCTGCGGATTTGCCGATTCGTGGTCGATTGCGATCCCAATGGAAGAGATGGTTTTCACCGACGGCATTGGCGTTTGCATTAGCTGCCCTAGCAACCGGGCTATTGGGCTGGATTGGCTTGGGAGCCATCGGCCGGATGTCGACGTCTAGCCTCGCGTTACGGCTGGACTCCGAGGTGAACACGTGCGTTCTCGCTCTTCAAGCATGGCTGGATGAACAACGCAGAGTTGCCCAGAGCTGGGCCGACGAAGTCGATTTACGAAGAGATGTCACCGATTTCATGCATTCGCCCCTGACCAACGCATGGAATAAAGACCGTGTGCTAGCGAGTAACGAGCTGAAACAGATACGAACTCGTTTGAAAGCCGTGTGCAAATCCCATGACTATGTCGGCTTTGTGGTGATAGACCGGCAGGGCAGACTAGTTGCCACACTTATGGACGATGCTTTAGGGACCTCCCTGGAGGGCCGGCCGCTTGAAACCATTCGAAGAGCGTTCGAAGGTGACTCAGTCGTTACTTTGCCTTTCATTTCGGGGATCCCGTTGCCCGACGAGGAGGGGCGTCCGCAAGTGAACCAAACCACGATGTTGGTTGCGGCTCCGTTGAGGGACTTGCAGGGTGCAATTATCGCGGTTCTTGCTTTTCGATTGCGAACTACCAATCAATTTGCGCAGGCACTGGAAGCAGCCCGTCCTGGGAAGACAGGGGAGACCTACGCGTTTGACAATAGGGGACTATTACTTTCCGACAGCAGGTTCAACCACCAGCTTCGCGAACTGGGACTCATCTCGGCTGCCCCCACAAGTCGGGCGGCCCTCCAACTGGAACTGCGCGACCCAGGAGGCGATATGCAGGCGGGTTTTCGATCGACGGTCCCTCGGAATGAATTGCCGCTAACTCGCATGGCAAAGAGCGCTATACACGGGGACGATGGCCTGGATGTAAACGGTTATCGCGATTACCGTGGAACGCGAGTGGTTGGCGCTTGGCGCTGGCTGCCTGACTACGATTTTGGGGTGGCACGTGAAATCGACTTTGCTGAGGCGTATTCGCAAACTGTGTGGATCCAGCGAATTTTTTTTGGATGGCTCACGATTTTTGCAGGAGCTCTGGTTGTAAGTATCGGTTTGCATCGCTGGCAACAGCAAGCGGAACAATCCCGCTTGCGAACACAGGATGCCCTTGCAACGCTCACCGATCGTTTTCAAGTAGTTCTTGATTCGGCGACGCAGATTTCAATCATAGCCACCGATATGTCAGGGGCGATCACGGTTTTTAATGCAGGCGCCGAAAAAATGCTTCAATATCGGGCCAGTGAGATGATTGGTCGGTCTCCGGCTTTAATCCATTTGGAATCCGAGGTGCGCGAGCATGGCGAACGGCTTACGCGCCAGTTCAATCGCTCTATTCAGGGTTTCGACGTGTTTGTCGAATACGCGAGGCAAGGCACTTATGAGGAACGTGAGTGGACCTATGTTCGCAAAGATGACAGCGAGTTTACCGTAAACCTAGTCGTCACGGCGCTGCGCGACCGTTCCGGCGAAATGACCGGTTTCCTCGGTATCGCCAAAGACGTGACTGAAAGCAAGCTCGCGGAAGCGGCTTTGCGGCATGAGCGATTTTTGCTGCAAACGCTGCTGGAGAACCTCCCTGACAGTATTTACTTCAAGGATTCTGGGAGCCGATTTTTAAAAATTAACAAGGCGCTCGCAATTCGATTCGGCCTTTCCGATCCGCAGGCGGCCATGGGTCGAACCGACAGGGATTATTTTACGAAGGAACATGCAGAGCAAGCCCTGGCGGATGAACAAATGCTGATGGAGACGATGGCTCCGGCTATCGAAAAGGAAGAACGCGAAACTTGGCCCGATGGTCATCACACCTGGGTATCGACTTCAAAAT
The DNA here is from genome assembly GCA_043771575.1 of Planctomycetia bacterium. Lineage (GTDB taxonomy): Bacteria > Planctomycetota > Planctomycetia > Pirellulales > Pirellulaceae > Aureliella. Next base: position 9,814 of record JAYVHC010000319.1, on the reverse strand, counting down.
TCCCACTCCGCGATGAAACTGGATTGGTGGTGGGTACATTTGGAATTTCTCGCGACATTACCGAGAGGAAGTTGGCCGATGAACGATTTCGTTTGGTAGTCGAGGCTTCGCTGAACGCGCTGCTAGTGATTGATCAAGCTGGCAAGATCATTCTGCTAAACTCGCAAGCCGAGAGACTATTCGGGTACTCTCGCAATGAGTTGCTAGGGCAATCGGTCGAGTTGCTTGTTCCCCCCGAAATTCGTGAGGTACACCCCTACCTTCGAGCAGCTTACTTTGCAGATCCCCAAGTGCGATCCATGGGTTCTGGACGAGAGCTGGAAGGCATGCGCAAAGACGGTAGTCGGGTGTCTGTCGAGATTGGCCTCAGTCCGCTCGAAACCGAAAGTGGTGTGTACGCATTGGCCTCAGTAGTCGACATAACCGTTCGCAAAGTCCTAGAAGACTCATTGCGCGCCGCGAAAGAAGCCGCCGAGGCAACCAGTCGTGCCAAGAGTGATTTCCTCGCCAATATGAGCCACGAAATCCGTACTCCCATGAATGCAATTATCGGCATGACCGAACTTGTGTTAGGTACTGACCTGCCTGCCCTGCAGCGCGAGTACTTGACAATAGTCCTCGAATCCGGGGAAACGCTGCTGGCAATCATCAATGAGATCCTCGATTTCTCAAAAATTGAAGCCGGGAAAATGAAACTCGAACTCATCGACTTTTCGCTGAGCGATGTCGTTGGGGATGCAGCCAAGTCGCTGGCATTGAGAGCACACGGTAAGGGCTTGGAGCTGGCGTACCATTTGGGCCAAGATATTCCCGAGATGCTAGTCGGAGATCCTGTACGATTGCGGCAAATCATCGTGAACTTGTTAGGCAACGCCATCAAATTCACAGAACAGGGAGAAATCGTGATCGATGTCGCCCGTGTTGACGAAAACGAACGCGGTGTACTACTGCGTTTTGCTGTACGAGATACCGGGATAGGCATCGCTGCCGAGAAGCAGAAGTTGATCTTCGAAGCCTTCACGCAATCCGATAGTTCAACCACGCGGCGTTTCGGTGGTACTGGCCTGGGACTTGCCATCTCCTCAAGACTAGTCTCGCTGTTCGGCGGCGAGTTGGAATTGCAAAGCGAGCTAGGCGAAGGGAGCACGTTCACATTTACGATTTGGTTGGCTCATAGCAAGCTCGCCCATGCTAGCAGCGTTCGCATCCCGCCTGACCTATTACACGCAACCAAGGTCTTGATCGTTGATGACAATTCCACCAATCGTTTTATTGTGCAGGAAATGGTACGCGGCTGGGGCATGATCCCCTTGGTCGCTGCATCCGGCCTCGAAGCATTGGAGCAATTGAAGCAGTTGGCGTCACAGGGTGATTTGATCCCTCTGCTACTAACTGACATGCATATGCCCGAAATGGATGGGATGATGCTAGTCGAATGTATCAGGCGCGATCCGCAACTGGCTCTGTTGCGGATCATCGTCCTAACATCGGGCGATCCCATCCGCAGTGTAGATCGTTGGGAAACACTCGGCGTAAACACCCGACTCATGAAGCCAATCAAACAATCGGAATTGCTTGCTGCAATCGAAAGTGTTTTATCCGTCAACAAACGAATTCCCCAACGCCCGGAAGAAACAACAACGGAGCTTTTGCCACAGATTCCTCCTCTGCGCATCCTCCTCGCAGAGGATGGATTAACGAATCAGAAACTCGCGCTGGCATTGTTGAAAAAGTGGGGCCACACTGTAACCATTGCCAGCGACGGCAGGGAAGCGGTACGGGCATATGAGACACAGGAATTTGACCTAGTTCTCATGGACGTGCAGATGCCAGAGATGGATGGACTTGAGGCGACAGCGCACATTCGTGCTTTGGAAAGCAAATTGGAGAAACACATCCCAATCGTAGCCATGACAGCACGTGCCATGAAGGGTGACCGCGAACTGTGTTTACAAGCGGGAATGGACGGATATGTCTCTAAGCCTGTGCGCCAACGCGAACTCTACCAAGCGATTGCTGAGTACTTCCAATGCTAAATCGCAACAGCGGATTTTATGCTTCGTCCATTTTGTAATTGAGATTTTAGGTTTTAGAGTAGAACGATTGTCCCAATCGTTTTCTGGTAAGGTAGAACGATTGTCTCAATCGTTTGCGAAAGCAATTGAGACAATTGCTCTACTCTCAATGCACTACTCTCATTGCACTGGCTTGCGACGGGTGGGGCGATTGGGCTGACGCGCGGCGACGGGGAACTGTTTTTTGACGTCGTCCAATTGGGCTTGCATGATCTTCACGCGCTCCGCTTCGCGAAACGACAGGTCCAATGTTTCGCTTGGATCGGTTGCCAGCTGATACAAGCCGATCAGCCCGGCTGAGGTTTCGACCAACTTCCAATCACCGTCATAAAGAGCGGTGTGGTCAGCAGCGATTACGAAGGGATCTCGCTTTATGACCCTGCCACTCGATAGGGCGGGCCAGAGATTGAATCCATCAAGCCGTCGCTCGGAAGCAGCGGGCGGAAGTGCAATTCCCGCTGCCTCGACGAGTGTTGGGTAGAGATCATAGGCGGTGAGCGGTGGTGGTGGGAGCGGGATTTATCGGCCCAGTCCAGGTTATGGCGGAACGATACGATTCACGGTCTCATTGGCAACGCTGGCAATATCTTCGTCCGGATCAGAAGTCAACCGTTTCAGCAATCGAACGCAGCGATCATCTGCGAGCTCCGATGCTAAACGAACAGCGGTGCGCCGCAAATGCAAATGTTCTGGTGACGATTCAGTAACAGCATACGCTAGCAGTGGGACTGCACCTGCCGGACCGAGCATCCGGATCTGCTCTTCATTCAAGCTCCTGGCTTTCGTCATCCCAATCGGTGCCAAAAGTCGATCCAGCAACAACACTAACTCTCGATCAACCTCTGTTCCAATCGCAAGTAATGGTAGTTGCCATATTTTTGCAGACGAATCGACGCTCAATTTACGAGCGATATTTTGCTCACGGTCAATCGACAATGCCTCGCCTGGAGCCACCGGGTATGTATTGGCCCCGATCGTCAATGTCGCATTCGAGTTATCCAGAGAAACTGAATCACACGATGAAGAACTCGCTCCCGCCACGCATTGAACTTCAGTAGAGCCTGGGCATGCGAAAGTTAGTGAGGACGCAGACTGGGTGCTCGCTTTCGGAAGGGCGACATCGATATTTGTCGACGCTGGTGCTAAACACCATAGCTGACCAGCGATCAGTTCAATTTGATCCGGTTCGCTGAAGACTACTTCAGCGGATTCATTCAGTCGGATGACCACTTTCGTTGAGGTTTGGACCTCACACAGAACACCCTCATCTGTCTTTAGACGTGAACCAGCCAGGAACAATTCTGGTTCGCTGGGAAGCCACACCGTCCAGTCGCTTGCCCCCGGTCGAAGGAACCGAACTGGGCCGGTCGCTCGTGTTAGTTGAGCAACAAAAGCTGGCCGCGAGTCCGCAGTTTGCAAGGACTGTGTCTCAAAGAAAAATGGCGACGATGTGAGCAACAGTGTAGCGGCAACAGCCATTACGATCGCCGCATAGCGCCATGCGCGTCCATGTTTGTCCCTAAGTTGCATTGAACTAGCTGATCGTTGCAAGATCTCCACACATTTGCGGTTTACTTCTTTGACGATCAGGGCACTTGCCAACCGGTTGTGACGTCCCGCGCTCGGCACTACGCTGAGCAAAATGAAAGTGGTACTGCGTCGCCCTACAATATTCCAAAAGGGATTCGTGCTTTTGGGAGGATGGCAGAGCCTGCCCTCGCGCGAATCGCGTGTATCGCCAAAGACAGTTCCGTACGTAACGAAGCAGAGCTATTGATCAACGAGTTTCAGAATCGCGAACTGGCAGGCAACCATTAGTGCAACAAATCGATTAGCAATCCGCCGCGGCCAACAAAGCGTCTTCGAGTGCATTCATCTACAATTGAATCGGTCGATAAGCGCGGGAGGGAAAGAATGGAATCCTGATTCCAAGGTCCAACTCCGGAGAAGATCTTTGAACTCCCAAGCGCCCTGTATCGGCGCAGATGTCGCGGGCCACACGAGCAATGTCAATTCGGTCGCCTTCAACCTCGACGGGAGGTCGAGCCAGCGGACCCGTTCCATCGGTCAAATCGCTTAACCGGTAGCCAGCGGCGACGAGCACCCGACACTAACGCTGACTTTGCAACAGTATGACTTGACTGGTTTGTCATGGGTCGATCGATAGCTCTCGCGACTCATGTTTACCGTTTTCGCGGTTTCGTGCACAAACACAGGAGTAAAGAGGATTAGACGACGATCAGTCCCCCTATCCCTGCGGTCCAATCAAGATAGCGCGGTTGTGGAAATTTAGGCCAGGCGAAGATACTGCAATCTGGAGACTGCGATCGCAAATTTCGAACTTCGATTTTAGGATTCAAGGTACGGCAAATACAGTTGCGCATAAGGTCGCTATAATAAGCGACATTGAAGACACTGTGGATGACGCGAGCTGATTTAGCAAACAAAGTGGTGTAGATTCGCCTTCGTTTGACCGCGACTGGTCGCGAAGCTCGACAAATGGAGAAGGAAAATGCTACAGGAGACGCTGGAATTGGATGCGATGGCTGAGGACGATCTGCGACGCCAATACCATGAACTCGCCGAATTGGCGGGGTCGCTTGCGCACGAAATCAAGAATCCATTATCCGTAATCCATATGAATGCCGACCTGCTCAGTGAGGAGTTGACGGAAAGCGAATGGCCGGGGCGTCGCCGCGCGGAAGCAAAAGTCGACATGATTCGTCAGCAGTGCCAACGTATGGAGAACCTACTGCGAGATTTTCTGCGGTTTGCGAGGATGCGCGACCTTGAAATGACTCCTGGAAATGTGAACGAGCAAGTTGAAACGGTCCTGCGATTGTTCAAACCTCAAGCCGATAAATCGGGCATCGAGGTGATTCGCTATCTCGACACCGATTTGCCAAGCGTCCTGCTACATAGCGATTCGTTGCAGGCAGCACTTATCAACTTGGTAAAGAACGCGCTCGAAGCGATGCCTGATGGCGGCCAATTGGTGGTGAGAACTTATCCGACTCCGCGAGGCGTTGCGCTGGATTTAATTGACACCGGTTGCGGCATGGACGATACGACAGCGATCAAAATGTTCGAGCCGTTCTACTCGACAAAACACGGCGGCTCGGGACTGGGGTTGCCGACGGCTCGTAAGATCATCGAGGCCCACGGAGGTCGCATAAGTGTTCAAAGCGAAGCGGGTCGCGGTACCAAGTTCATGCTCGAATTTCCTGTCCCAGCTCGACTACAATAGACCAAGGCACATCGACTCCGGACTCGCTTCGCGAACAAAGCATCGAAATGGGTTGGTACAAACTAATCGTAAGTAAGATCGTGACTCGCTACTGGCCGTTCGTGATCGCCGGTTGGTTGGTGCTCGCGGTGACCTTGCGTATGGTTGCACCCGCGTGGAATTCCATTGCTGCGGATGGTGACCTGCAATTCTTGCCTGACGATGTGCCGAGCGCGATCGGTCAACGCACCATGGATTCTGCGTTTCCGGGCACGCAGTCTCGCAGTCAAATGATGTTGGTATTCGCTAATCCCTCGACAAAACCCGCACCCGGTGATCAGTTCCTCGCGCTCGACGTAACTCGCCGACTGCATTGGTTCGCAGCCACAAGTTTGCTGAAGAATTCTGAGCTTCCGAAACCTCCATGGAATGTCAGCGAGTTGTCTCGGCGGGATTCGGTTCTGATTGAAACGATTCACGACAACCTGAATCAAGCGATCGAAATCGACGAAGAACTCAGCCGGTTTGCCGGCAGTCGGGATCCGCCGCTTGAGTTTGCGCGTTTGCCAAACACGTTTGCACTGCGCGGCCAATTGCTCGAAAATTTGGGCAAAGTTCAAGAGGCCAAGGATGACCTCGGCATCGCAAAACTGATGATCGAGCAAAATACCGCCGTCATCAATCGGGAGCAGCCAGAGTGGGCTGTGCATCTGCGCGATGTTTGGACGTGGCGAAATCCAGTAATGGGTCACAAACTGCTAAGTCAGGACAAACACGCGCGTCTGATTGCTGTTCAGTTGGGAAATGACTTTACGGCGACCTCGAACATCGGCATCCTCAATGGCTTGGAACAAGTAGTTCGCAACCTACGTGCCCAACACATAGATTTCGCGTCGCCCGAGCTGCAGGTGCAAATCAGCGGTTCGGCGGCGTTTGGGGCTGACATGTTGCGAGCGGCTTCAAGTGTGGTGAAGAAGACGGAGATCATAACGATACTTTTGGTTCTCGGCATCCTTGCACTCGTATATCGGGGTCCGTTTCTGATCGCCATTCCCCTCACCAGCATCGGCTTAAGCTTGCTCGTGGCAACGGCTGTCATCGCCCTGCTTGCGCGCAATCCGCTGGACGCAACCAGTCGTGGTATCGGAGTCTTTACCACCACCCGCATTTTTGTAGTCGTGCTGTTATTCGGTGCTGGGACCGATTTCTGCTTGTTCTTTTTGGCTCGAAACAAAGAATTGCTCCAGAGCCGGGCTGTGCGCACACGCCGTCAAATGCACCAAATCATTGCGCGCGGTTGGCGCAGCACGCACAATGCGCTCGTCGCAAGCGCGTTCACGACGATTGTGGGACTTGCACTGATGTGGTTTTCGAAGTTCGAGAAGTTTCAATACAATGGTCCGATCATTGCAATCTCATTAGCAATCACGATGGTCGTTTGCTTGACGTTTACGCCTGCATTGCTCAGCGGACTTGGTCGACTGGCTTTCTGGCCGATGCTTAAGACAAGCAACGCGGAGGATCAGCGAAGCTTCTTAGTGTCGGGCGATTGGAGTTGGTTTTGGGAGCGTATTGCCACGCTTGTTGTGGCGCGACCTCGCAGTTGTATGCTCGGTGCGATCACGCTGCTCGCCGTTCCAGCCGCTTACGGTTTCCTTTGCCTGGGCTGGGTCACGTACGATTTAACGGAAGAGCTTTCGTCGAACGCGACCAGTCGACGCGGCGCGAAGTTGATCTCGAAGTACTTCCCAGTTCAAGATGGTAGTCCGATTAGCATTATGCTAATTCGTGCAAAGCAATTCGATTCCGATGAAACGTTGCAAATTGCGTGTGCCGAGATTTCCAAGCTGCTTTATACCAACGGTGTCAACTCGGTTCGCTCGCTCACGGATCCGCTGGGCGACTACCCACCGGATCGAAAGATGGGGCTGCTCGACTCGGATGCTTGGCGTCGGCGTGTGCTGAAGAGTCATCGCATCACCCGCGAGCGCTATATCAGCACCGTTGACAGCCTCTCGCAGCGGCTCGCGAAGTTCGACGTCATTCTGAGCAGCAATCCCTTTTCGCCCCAAGCCACCGCAACCCTTAACTTGCTTCGCAATATGCTCAACGATGAAACCCATAAGGCCGAATCTCCCTGGTTTGGTGCCGAAATTGTTACGGCCGGTACAACCGTGGGTATTACCGATTTACGGTCGATTACCCAAGGCGATCAAACTCGCATTCAAATCTTGGTGACGATCGGCGTATGGATGGTCTTGATTGTGTTGCTGCGTCACTGGGTGTTGTCGACGTATTTAATCTTCACGGTTCTGCTCAGTTACTTTTCAACGCTGGGCATTACGTATTGGATCTTCTGGACTGCGCACGGGGTGGAATATAACGGCTTGGACTGGAAAGTACCATTGTTTTTGTTCGTGATTTTGGTCGCCGTTGGACAGGATTACAATGTATACCTTACGACGCGGATTCTCGAAGAGCAACGTACTCTGCCACTTAAAGAAGGTGTGCGTCGCGCGCTGCATTTGACGGGGGGTATCATCACCAGTTGCGGAATTGTGATGGCTGGCACTTTTATTGCCATGACTAGTCCAGCCATCATCCAATGGCTTTCGACGGTACTGCCCACCGGTTGGATTGTCGATGACGCGCCGGTCCTGCGCGGCATCACGGAGCTTGGATTCGCCTTGTCGTTCGGTGTTATGCTAGACACTCTGATTGTGCGTAGTATCCTGGTTCCCGCATTCTTTGTCTTGTGGCAAAATTCAGGCGGTCGGAGCGTAGATACTCAAACACCCGGCTAAAAATCACTTTTCATTCGCTTCGTCAGTTTGTTGGAAACTCCATGGAACGCAAATCGGTACCGCACTCTCCGCAGGAAGTGCTTGTTCTCTGTCGCGAGCATGACGTGAATGCGATCGACCTTCGATTCACGGACTTTGTCGGCCAATGGCGCCACACGACAATCCCAGTAGGACGCTTAACCGAACAAGCCTTCGAGGATGGCTTTGGTTTCGACGGTTCGAGTGTGCGCGGTTGGCAAGCGGTTGAAGAACCCAATTTGCTGTTGATACCGCAGCCAGAAACAGTTTTGCTCGATCCTTTCACTTCACTCCCGACACTCGCTATGATCTGCTCGATCCATGATGCGATTACTCGTGAAGAGTTCAGTCACGATCCACGCAATATCGCTCGCCGTGCTGAATATTATTTGACCAGTCTCGGTATCGCGGATCAGGCCTTCTTCGGTCCCGAAGCCGAATTTTTTATCTTCGACGATGTCCAATTCGATCAATCGCCTGGAGAAGCGTACTATCGCATCAACAGTGTTGAAACCCATTGGAATCGAGGTGCCACCGAAGCGCCCAACCTCGGACACAAGATCCGTCACCGCGAGGGGTACCTCCCTAGCGCGCCCGTGGATCAAACCATGGACTTGCGTTCTGAAATGATGATGGAACTGATAGATTGCGGCATCGATGTCGAATGTCATCATCACGCGGCCGCCACCGCTGGCCAAGCTGAGATTGGTATTCGCTATAGTACACTTGTGCAGTCTGCGGACAATGTAATGATTTACAAACACGTCACCAAGAATGTCGCACGTCGTCACGGCAAATCCGTTACGTTTATGCCCAAGCCGTTGATGAACGATGACGGCTCTGGCATGCACACGCATTTTTCAATGTGGAAAAGTGGCGAGCCGCTGTTTGCAGGCAAAGGCTACGGCGGCTTAAGCGAAATTGGCCTGTACGCCCTGGGGGGCATTCTGCGACACACCCCGGCTCTGCTCGCCATCACGAATCCGACCACGAATTCCTACAAGCGACTCGCGCCTGGTCCGAATACTCCCATGCATCTGGCCTATTCACAGCGCACTCGCACCGCCGCTTGCCGCATCCCGATGCTCAGCCCTAGTCCCAAATCGAAACGCATTGAATTTCGATGTCCGGATCCCAGCTGCAATCCTTACTTGGCGTTTGCTGCAATCTTGATGGCCGCCATTGATGGCGTGCAAAACAAAATCCACCCCGGCGATCCCCTCGACAAAGATCTTTTCGATGTTCCTTCCAATCGTTCGAATGTCGCGCTGGTCCCGAGCAGCCTCGAAGCCTCGCTCGACGCGCTCAGCCAAGATCATGAGTTCCTACTTCGTGGCGATGTGTTCTCGGAAGAGTCCATTTTTAGCTGGATCGACTACAAACGCCAAAACGAAGTTAATCCCATCCTCCGCCGCCCACATCCCTATGAGTTTTGTTTGTACTACGACGTTTAATGCGTAGTTCGACTGACCCACAGTGGGTCACTCTTGCCGGACTCTTGATTATCCACATTCTGGACACTGTCGCGCTGGTGGCATCTTAAGGGCAATCGTCCCAAGAGTCTGGTCATCGCTGGCGCGTCCTGGATCATCCGGCAGGGCAACCGCATCTTAACTCATTGAAGCGATGAGAGTTAGGAGGAAGGAATCGTTCCACGCGGCCCGTTTGCGTTTTTTTCGGATACTTCCTTT
>JAYVHC010000318.1:0-8924 GCA_043771575.1 Planctomycetia bacterium | reverse complement strand
GATCATGGCAAGGGCGCCTACATGATGTTGACCGGTCGTCGGCAAACGCCAGCCGCGGACTATCCGCAGATCGGTGCGGTCGCAGCGCGGACGCTGTGCGATGAATCCAAGGGCCTCCCAGGGCACATTTTGGTCACGCCAGGAGGCGCTGGCGGACGCGGTAACGAAGCGGCCTATTTGGGCCCGAAGTACTCAAGTATCTCGCTCGGAGGTGACAAACCGCCTCAAAACTCGGTGAAGCCCGAGGCTATTTCGGATCAAGCTGAACTGCGACGACACGAGTTTCGTCGCAAGGCGAATGAACATTTCCTCAGCCGCCAACGCACGGCAATAACCGACGCGTACACCTATAGCTACGAACAGGCGCTGCGCTTGATGGAGCGTCGCGACGTGTTCGACGTGGCTAAAGAACCTGCAGCAGATCTGGAGCGGTATGGCAACAACGACTTCGGACGCCAGTGTTTGCTCGCCCGACGATTGCTGGAGAATGGCGTGTCGTTCGTGCAAGTTACCCACAGTAATTACGACACCCACAACGAGAATTTCAACTTTCACATCGAACAACTCGGTGAATTCGATCGACCGTTCGCCTGCTTGGTTAACGATCTGTCGGAACGTGGCTTGCTCGATCAAACGCTGGTGGTTGTGCTGAGTGAATTCGGTCGGACGCCGAATATCAATCTGTATTATGGGCGCGATCACTGGTCGAAAGCTTGGTCGGTCGTGATGGCCGGTGGCAAAGTAGCACGCGGTGCGGTGTTCGGACAAACGAATGCAGAAGGTACCGAAGTCACCGATGGCCAAGTCGATCACGGGCAACTGTTTCACACGTACCTGCGCGCGGTCGGAGTCGATTCCGGCCAGTCGCTGCTGGTCGACGGCAAGGAGCTGCCGATGGCGGATCCCGCCGTCGGACCGATTTGGAAGGTGTTGACTTAGTATGCCATGATGCTCCGTTGTTGTAATGCTCGCTTAGAAAGTGCGTGAAGCGTGCCACAATGGAGGTCCGCCAAAGGCATACAATCGCTTTCGAAAACCCGCATTCCTACCGAAGGGCCGATCATGGATATCAAACAAGCTTACCTTGCTCAAGATTGGGCCTATGAGCGTCCTTTATTGTCAGTTCGCATTGCGCCCGATGGTCTGCAAGCGGTGACCAGTGCCGAGGACTCCACGTTGCAACGCTGGAACCTAGCGACAGGCGACAAGGTGGTGATGAAGGGACATGAGAGCTGGGTGCATGCGCTGCGGTACACGTCTGACGGCAAGCAGTTGGTGTCAGGCGGCTGCGAAGGACGGCTGATTTGGTGGCCGATCACGGACGCCGAACCGAAGCCCACGCGAACTGTCGAGGCGCATGCGGGTTGGATTCGCGCGATCGATATCAGCCCAGATGGCAATCGTTTGGTTTCGGTTGGCAACGATTTGATGATCCGTCTGTGGGATACGGCCACTGGCGAAAAAGTGGCGGAGTGGGGCGGGCACGAGAAACACATCTACAGTGTGCTGTTTCATCCCGATAACCAACATCTATTGACAGGCGATCTCGGCGGCAAGATCCACATGTGGAACATCGCCAGCAAGCAGATTGCCAAGTCGTTCGATGCCAAGCCGCTGCACACTTACGAAGGTGGCCAACGCGTTGACTTTGGCGGCGTGCGCAGTTTGGCTCTGACGCCGGACGGAGTGCAGTTGCTGGCCGGCGGGTTGTACAAAGGCACAAATCCATTGGGTGCTGTTCATGAACCGCTGCTGCTGCGATTTGCTAACAGCGACAGCGCGTTGCTGAAGAGTCACATTTGCGACGGTATCCCAGGCGGCGTAATCTGGCGCGTGTGCTGCTTACCTGACGGTACTGCAATGGCGGCTTGTGGTGGTAGCACCGGGGGCTTTCTGCTGTTCTTCAACGCCGAATCAGAAAAAGACATCCATCGCTTCAAGCTCCCCTCACTCACCCGCGACATGGACTGGCATCCTGCCACGGAGCGCGTCCTGACCGTACATCATGACAAGCATCTGCGTGTTACGAATCTCTTTGCGAAGCCTGCGTAGGGAAGCACACGCAGAGCTGCGAGCGTGGAGTTTGAGAGTAGAGCGATTGTCCCCAATCGCTCAGTTTTAAACTGCTTGGTTTTAAACTGCTTGGTTTTTGTTTCGTCTTTCGGTAGCGACGCAATTGGTTGGTGTGACGGGTGGCCGAGATGGCGAGTGCTTGAACGATTGAGGACAATCGTTCTACACTGCTCGCTTCCACAAGAAGTACTCGCTAGAGCGCAGATTCGCTTTGGCTGGGTTGTTCGCCACATACTCTTGCAAGTAAAGAAACTGTTCGGAGCTGCGGATGACGTGATCAAACGGTTCGGGCTGCCAAAAGCCTCCGGATTCACCAACAAGAAGATTGATCAACCGCGCGGAGTATCGCATCCAACTCTGACCTACGATCGACTTGCCGCCATCGTCGCGAAACTGGACAATAGCGTGAACATGATTGGGCATCACTACGAAACAATCGAGGTCGTAGGCATCGCCAGTTTTGTGCAAGATTGCGTTCGCGACGATATTTGCAAGCTCTGGTCGCTTTAATACACACCTGCCATGACACTCGTCTAAGCCGGCGTGAAACATTTGATCAGCCCGTTTGCGAAACTGCCAGCGATCAGCGGTGGCTAGAGTGTCCAAGAGTTGTTCGTACTTGGGTTGCTTTGCGTCAAAAACCGATGCTGCAAGTTCTATGGGCAGCTTTCTGTTCGAGAGCCACTCTTCGAGTTCGCGTTGCATCCGCATAAGGACCGCTCGCGGGAGCGAATCGGCCGTTCTGAATGTTATGAATATTACTGCGCCGACCTGAAACCAGTGGGGTAGATTGCGGTGCGAAAATTCGATCTCGGCATTGCGATCCAATGCACCGAAAACGACGCGAGGTGATTCCTTCATAGGTTTTCCCATTTTCATTGTAGAGCGATTGTCCCCAATCGCTCAGTTTTAAACTGCTCAGTTTTAAACTGCTTGGTTTTTGTTTCGTCTTTCGGTAGCGACGCAATTGGTTGGTGTGACGGTTGGCCGAGATGGCGAGTGCTTAAACGATTGAGGACAATCGTTCTACACTTTATATTTCCATGAACCGGACGCAGACTGGGCTGGCGACTTTTACGCTTGACTCGGTTGGGATCAGTTGCCCCGTTAATGGGTTGATTCGAAACACGATGACGTTGTCAGCCGATTGATTGGCGACCAGCATGTACTGCCCGGTGGGGTCGATAGCGAAGTTGCGAGGGGTCTTGATGCCCGTGCTTTGGTGGCCGATTGCGGTCAATTCCGACGACTTGGCATCGATTGCAAAAATCGCAATCGAGTTATAAGGATCGCGATTCGATACGTACACAAATTTTCCGGAGGGATGCACCACAGTCTCCGCAGTGCTGCCACCGTTGCGAACAACATCGGTAGGCAAAGTGGAAAGAATTTGTCTTTGTTTCAACCTACCTTTTTCAGCATCGTAATCACAAGCAATGATCGTCAAGTTGGTCTCGCCGTTAATAAAAGCGCTCTTGCCATCTGGGGACCAAGCAAAGTGGCGAGGGCCGGTTCCCTTCGGTGCATCGAATGCGCCTTGTGGTGTCAGCGCACCCGTGTTCGCGTCGAAGGAATAGACAATGACTTTGTCCAATCCTAGATCACAGCATAACGCAAACCTGTTGGCTTGATCCAAATTGATTGAATGACCATTCTTCTTGGTTCCCTGGTGCTGCTGGAACGAAGACAACGGGCTGAGTTTGCCGTTGGGCTCAAGAGGGATGGATAGGCAACTGCCACCGCTATAGTTCGCAGCCAGAACATTTTTGCCTGCTTTGTCCACAATCAAATGGCATGGTGCTCCACCTTGGGATGGTTGCGAGTTGAGAAATGTAAGACGTCCCGTCATGGCGTCGATGGCAAAGCTGCTTAGCGTCGCGTCGGATTCGTTGACTGCATAGAGGAACTTCTTGTTGGGATGAAATGCAAGAAACGAAGGGCTGCTAGATTCTCCCGCGAGAGTCGCGGCCGAAAGCGATCCGTCCTTCAGGTTGAGTTCGCACTGGTAGATGCCCTTGCTATCCGCTCCGGTGTAGGTGCCCAAATAAACTCGATACTTCTCCTGAGCGTGCGCTGGCTGGCAAGCAAAAGTACCAATAACTATTAAAGCCATACGAAAGTGTCTTGAAAACATGAATCGGAACTCCGTGAAGGTGGTTGTTAACCGTCTATTATTGACTTTGTGACAGCAAAACAAAGCCTGCCAGCCATTTGGGCTTGTCTAAGCGAAAACAGGCAGCTAACTTGCTGAATTCGACTAGAAAATTGGTGAGACGGCAGCCGATTATGGAATCTCACCCAAACGATACGTCCAGCACCTGTGGCTCAGATCAAAATGGAATGACCATAATATGCCAAAAATGAAGACACATAAGGCGACAAAGAAGCGATTTCGCGTCACCGCAACGGGAAAAGTGAAACATCGCGGTGCGGGCACTAGCCACCTAGCGATTCGAATGAGCGCCAAGCGCAAACGCAATTTGCGGGGAACTCGGGTACTTCACCCGCACTTTACCAGGCAGATTTTGGATTGTTTGCGGCACAATAGCTACTAATCGCAGCTTAAAAGCCTTTTGACAAGGCATTGATTCACAGCGGGTTTGTTCAAAGTACCTGGGTACAACTCCTGATGTTAGCGGCCTTCGACCCGCGCCGCAGGGTGTGTCAATCACCCCCAGGTTCGACTGAGCGTGGACCAAAACTGGTCTAAACTGTGTTCGAACCTTAGAAATTCGTCAGGGACCTGAGTTACTATGTTGGAGAGTTCGTTCTCATGAGAACACTTAAAGGTTCGGCAAGACGCAAAGCCACGCGCAGGTTGCTAAACCGCGCGAAGGGTTTTGTCGGCGGTCGCAGAAAACTGCTGCGTACCGCTAAGGAAACACTGGTACGCGCCGGTGTATTTGCGTTTCGTGACCGCCGAGTCAAGAAGCGTGAATTTCGTCGATTGTGGATCATTCGCTTGAGTGCTGCGTGTGCTCAGCATGGTATTCGCTACAGCCAATTCATCTATGGACTTACCAAAGCGAACATTTCGCTTGATCGCAAGCAACTGTCCGAATTGGCAATTCACGATCCGGCAGGGTTTACCGTGGTTGTCGAACAAGTTAAAGCTGCCTTGGCTGCAACCGAATAGCTTTCGCGTCGCTTTAAAGTATTTGTATGCAACGCCCGGCATTAAACTCGCCGGGCGTTTTCGTTGAAAATAGAATGGAACTTTGATCTCGGAAAATGCAATTGGAGCATTGATGGCTGATAAATTCTATGTGAAGCGGCGCATCGAATTCTGTGAAACCGATGCAGCGGGTATTGCTCATTTCGCCGCTTATCTGTGTTACATGGAACAAGCCGAGCATGACTTATTGAGATCACTCGGTCTATCCGTGTGCGAACCGCAGGCCGACGGGTGGCATTTAAGCTGGCCACGCGTGCATGTTGAATGCGACTTTGAAGGCAGCGCAAAGTTTGAAGATGTGCTCGACATCTCCGTTCAGGTTTCACGCCTGGGCAAAAAAAGCGTGACCTACGAATTTGGCTTTATGCGGGGGGTGCACGCAATAGCTAATGGTAGGGTAGTTGCTGTTTGCTGCAACGTAAAACCTGGGCTACCTTTACAACCAACACCCGTACCACAGAAATACTTGGAACAATTGAGTCGGTTTCACGAGCCACTAGATTGCTAACATTAAGAATGTTAACATATATTATAGGTCTTGTCTCGGTAGTCTCCAGGTTGGCGCGTAATGCGGGCGCAATTGGCAGCATTAGGCGCGTTTGACTTCAGCCTGTACTACTTTTGATATCTTAAAAATCTCTCTGGAATTGGTCGTTTGAAAAAACTGATCTCGGGGGTGAAAAGTGTCGTCACGAAGTCGGGTTTGCGTAGTTGATGATGATCCGGGAGTGCGCAGGGTTACGTGTTCTGTGCTAGATGCAACCGGTGAGTTCCAGTGCCAGCAGTTTGCGAGCGCCGAGGATTTACTTAATCACGATTCTTTGACGAACGTCGGTTGCGTTGTTACTGATCTGAAGATGCCCAACATTGATGGGCTTGAGTTGCAAAGGTTGCTGCGTGAGAAAGACCTTTGCCTCGCATTGGTTGTAGTCACTGGCCACGCTGACATTGCGACAGCGGTGAAGTTGCTTCGCCAGGGGGCGACGAATATCCTGCAGAAACCGTTTGATGCTGACGAACTGGTTTCAACGGTTCGCGAAGCGGTTCGCAAAACAACCCGTATGCGCGAACAGTGGCAAAAAGTTGAAGTTGCCAAGGCAAATTACGAAAAGCTGTCGGACGAAGAGCGTGAGGTGTTAAAGTTGCTTGTTGCCGGCGTTCCCAACAAAGCAATCCCAGCCCAGCTGTGCATGAGTTCTCGAACTTTTGATCGACGCAAACAATCACTCATGATTACGATGCAAGTGGCCTCGGTAGTCGACTTGGCGACTTTGATGGCGAGGATTGCGAATTTCGACGCTTTGCGAGTTGTAGATCGTTATGAGCCATTCGATGCTTTTCCCAACTCTTTGCATATGGCTGTCGAACCGATGATGAGTGGAAGGCAAGTTGGCCGTTAAGCGGCAAGTTGGCCGTTAAGCGAGCGGGCAGCACATTAAGCCAATTCCGAAACCGTGTTTGGCAAAGTTCTCGTTGAGCGATTGTGTGGCATGGCGGAGCTGCTCACTTGCAGCCAATGGGGCATACACGACAGCACACAGGGCGACAAGACTACTTTTTGGCGGCTTCTGGCAAAGGCATCACTTCGACTTTGCGGATCAGTACTTTGCTACCTGGGTCGTGTTGCTGGAAAGCAAAATGCCCTTCTTTGAATGTCTTCTCGAAATCGAGAAATTCGTAAAGTTCGTCGCCGTTCACGGTAATCTTGATGCGAGTCATCTCGCGGCCACGCCAAATGTCGTCGCGAACTTCTAGTTCGTAAGTGAACCAGGCGTCAGGCTCAACGACTCGTTTGTACACATGACACATACCATAAAGCGAGCCGGTGCGAATCGGATCGCTATGCGTGCTGTCAATCTGGGCTTCGTAGCCGTCAGTGAATCCAGGTTTCCGAGTCGTGCGGAAGTACAGTCCGGAGTTCCCTTTGTCGTTGATCTTTACTTCGGCGCGGTACTTGAAATTCTTGTAGGGGCCTTTCGTACAGACGAGCATCGAAGCCTCGCCCGAGCCCGCAAGCGCTCCATCCTTGACTTCCCAATGGCTAGTCTCTTTGCCAACCTTTTCCCATCCATCGAGTGTCTTGCCGTCGAAAAGCGACACCCAAGACGCATCCTGTGCGAAAGCCGCGGGTGCCATTGTCAACGCAAGACAAAATGAAAATCCTACTGCAAAAAACGGTAAACGCGACGGAATTCGAATCATGCTTGATGCTCCTGGAGTACTTTAAGCTGGGGTAGGTTGGGCTAGGGACTCGTTCGGGAATACGAACCCAATTGACGATTCTCGGTTGGCACGCCCCACGTCTGCGAACGGCGTGGGGCCAAGAAACACACCCTTCGAAGACTCAGGGCGTGCTACCCCCCAATGCAGATAGCCTATTTCCGAACGAGTTTCAAAGAATCATAGTTGAAAGACGGACGGGATCATAGCTGTGGTGGTTTCCATAAAGCGTCCACAATCTTACCCACACTACCTAAACGGAATTCACGTCATTGACGGACTAAGCTGACCGAATAAGCCTCCTAAGCCTCTCCATTTTGCTGGCAATCCCAAATTCCCTATACCAACCATGCAGGGCTGTCGATGAATCTTTCGCTTAGAGCAATCTCAGCGTGTCTGGCCCAGCTTATCTAGCCAGTTGCTCCTAACACACTTTCGCCTTTCGGGATGAATCAGCGGTCGTGGGTTGGTTTGAGCACGTTTGTAATGGCAGGTAGGTAGGAACATGCAGTGATTGCCAGCTTAACTTACGTCGGACGCTTCGGCGTCCATCACCATCCAGCTCGTGTAAACGTGTTTTCCAAGGAGAACGGGAATGAGAAGGCTGTTTATTGTGCCGGTACTTGTTGCTTTATTAGCTGCAATGTCCGGTCGCGTAGCCAACGCTGCTTATTGCGGCGCTGTTAGCTACGACAACTGTGGTGGCTGTGCTGAAGGTAGTGGCGACGTCGCTGCGACACACACAGTCATGAAATCTGTACGCAAAACGGTTTACGAACAACGTACCGAACAACGTACGCGCACCGAATATCAGAACGTAACAGAAGACAAAGTGATCAACGTAACTCGGATGGTTCCCGAGACACGTTATCGCACTGTCAACCAAACGATTCGCACACCACACTACGAGACCAAGACTCGCAACTACACGGTAATGCGTCCAGTTCATCAGACGCACACCAAGACGATTACGTACAACGTAAGCCGTCCTGTGTACGAGACTCGGACTCGTGAAGTTAACTACTCTGTCATGAAGCCTGTGTACGAGACTCATGAAAAGGTCATCAACTACACAGTTAAGCGACCAGTGTACGAAACTCACGAAAAGGTTATTAACTACACTGTCATGAAGCCTGTGTACGAGACCCATGAAAAGGTCATCAACTACACGGTTCAGCGACAAGTGTGGGAAAACCGCGAAAAAGTTGTCAACTACACCGTGATGAAGCCAGTTCAAGAAACTCATGAGCATGTAGTCAACTACACGGTCATGGTACCAGTTCAAGAACAACGCACACGGAACGTTGTCAAGACAGTCACAACACCAGTCAACTATACCAAGGAAATCACTGTCAACGGCGGAAGCTGGTCGACGGTTACCGAGGAAGTTGCTGGACCAGTTGTTCGCAAAACTGTACGTGAGCCAGGTACTTGGTCGTATGATCCTTGCACATGC
>JAYVHC010000317.1:0-9791 GCA_043771575.1 Planctomycetia bacterium | reverse complement strand
CTGAGTATTGCCTTGCTGGCCAAAGACCAGGCAGCGGCAAGTCCAATGTTGTCTGTACTTGTCAATGGCCGCCTGCTATCGGCTGAGGTTCAATCGTCTGAGAGTCAATTAGATCGAGCCTTGCGCTTTCAGCTTAAAGAACTCAACGCGTTCAATACTCTTGAGATTCACATTTCCCGGATAAATGGCATAACTGATTCAAACGGAATGGAATTCGACGCGGCCGCGACCCCCACATTCGGCAGCTTCGTAATTGAATCGGTCGAATTGCAAATTGATTAGTTGAAACTACCATCGGTCGGCCTTTTGATTGCCATTTGAACCAGCTAGATTAATAGTGACCGGAAATTGTCCTAACTCTTATCGACTAGCACTTCAATGAACCACTCATATCGTCCAATCGTCGCTGGAACATGCCTCGCCGCTATCCTTCTGGTTTTTTTTGCGGGCTGCGAAGGAGCGAAGTCGAAGCTTGAACCAGACGCCTCGCCAGCGGCCGTAGTAAGTGCAGGCCAAGCCGCTGCACCCACTGTCGAACTTTCTGTCGAAGAGCCAACCGAATTCGAATTCGATGCGAAAGGCTTGCTTGCTGCGACACTCACGGATTCGGAGCTCAGCGATGGCTGGATCAATTTGTTCGACGGTCAATCGCTAATCGGTTGGTCAATTGTTGGTAAAGCAAACTGGCGGGTTGAAGACGGAGTACTCAAAGTTGATCGAGGCGAAAAGAGCTTCCTATGTACAAACTTAGAGCTAGCCGATTGCGAATTGTCGGTTGATTTTCGAGCAGACGCGAAGACCAACAGTGGACTGTTTCTACGCACACAAACTAGCCCGGAAGACGTAACGTTGGATTGTATCGAATTGAATATCGCGCCCCCGGAGAATCCATTTCCGACGGGCAGTCTCGTGCAAAGACAGAAACTGGAGCCCGCCGAATTAAACAAGTTACTTGGCCAATTCGATCCGACGCAATGGCACACGTACCGCGTTCACATGGACGGCAACCAAATCGCGATTTCCCTCGATGGGAAAGCAATCTTGGAATACACCGACGATTCCGCTGTACGAAACGGACACATTTCACTTCAACACAATGAAGGACGCGTCGAGTTTAAGAATGTGCGCCTCCGCCCGCTGGATGCCTCAAAGGCTCTGAAACTGGATGCTAGTTGGGAAGATGACTGGGTCAAGTCAGCCAAAGATGGCGCGGTATTTGCTGCCGAGGTCACCGCCGCAGGGCTTAAAATCACCGGTGGGCTCGGTCAATTGCAGTCGAAGTCCGATTGGGACGACTTTATTCTGCAAGCCACTTATCAACTTGCAAAACCCGAAGTCAACTCGGGTATCTTCTTTCGTTGCGTGCGCGACGCCATGCTTGACGGCTACGAATGCCAGCTGAATCACGCGATCGTCAACGACAATCCATTACAACCTGCCGATGGGGGCGCTGGCGGAATCTTCCGACGTGCTCCTGCGCGGGTCGTCATTGGTGATGGTTCCAAACCAACCTACGTTACCCTCATAGCGCGCGGTCCGCACCTGATGACTTGGGTCAACGGCATTCAAGTCGTTGATTTCGTCGACACTCGACCGGCCGACGACAATCCTCGCAAAGGACTGCGCACCGCCGCCGGTCCAATCTCATTGCAAGGCCACGACCCTACCACCGATGCCACCTTCAAATCGATCCGGATCACGCAGATCAAGTAATCGGTTCGAAACCTCAAACCAGCCTACGCGTTTTGCTGAATTCATAGAGCGTACTTACGATGTCTGCAGAACCGCAACCACCAATCATTAGCCTCACTGAATGCTCCGCTGAGGAGATCGGTCGGCGTTTGCGTACTTGGAACCTAGACACCGATGGCATCATGATTTCCATTGCAGATCCGAAAGGTGCGCACGGATTTGCTGCGGGATTGAATAAATCACTGTCGATTCAAATCAACGGCGACTTGGGCGACTTCGCATTCATGCTAAACGAAGAGGCTGAGATTGAAGTGAAAGGCAATATCGGCGGCTGCGCAGGCCATTCGCTCTCGTCCGGCTTCTTAATGGTAAACGGCAATGCCGGCGACGCATTCGGGGCTTATGCTACAGGCGGCATCGTGGCATGCATTGGTCGCGCTGGGATGCGCTGCGGTCTGGGGTTAGCCGGTGGCGATGTTGTCGTGCGAAGCGAAGTAGGTGACGAAGCAGCCTTCGGTATGACCAACGGGACATTGGTACTCGGCAATTCGGTCGGCGACCATTTAGGCGCTGGAATGAAGGGGGGCACCATTTTCGTTCGAGGCGCTGTGAAATCTGTTGCACCGGGTATTCGGGAAAATCGCCTGAAGGATGCGGACACGATGCGCCTGAGCTTGCTGTTGGCCCGAGCAGGGATTCGAGCGTCAGCTAAAGAATTTCACGTCTATCGACCACAAGGCGGCACACTTCCATGACCGTACAGTCGATTTTAGATGAAGTTGTTGTTACTCCCGTGGCGTTGATGCCTGGGCTGCCATCAGGTTTCGGTCCTGCCACCAGTACCGCCCTCGCAATTCAAACTTCCAGCGGCCGGAAATTGCAATTTAGTTCTCCCTTTTTTGCACGCGGTTTGTCAGCGTCGCAATTGAGTAGCAATTGGCCAGTTGTGTGTGGGATCCTACGCGCGAAAGGTCTGCCTCTGTACGCCACAGTGCAAGAATTGCTTGCGCTTCCAGCCGCACAAGTGCCAGCGCGAATTGCTCAACGTTTCTTGGGGCAACCGTTTGTACACGAAGAAGTCAGCATGGCGGACGCTTTCGAACTTGTGAACTGCAGGCCGTCAGGGGCCGACTGGAGTTGGCCCTATGAAATCACTAGTGGTCGCGATTTGAGGACTCTCGTAACCACCCTGCGCGCTGCTAGCGGCGGTGAAGTGCCGATCGGTATGAGCCTTCCGCTGAATGCTAAATTGGCTGATGTGCGCATGAGTCTCGATTCTTCCGTGGACTACCTTACGCTAATGCACTGCCCTGAAAGTTTGTCATCATCACCCGCACATGTGGCCAGTCTCGCGGCGCACGGCATCGTCTCAGCTCGCAAACTCCTGGCTCAATTTGGTCGTCCCGGGTTGCCGCTGTTGCTCGATGCACCCATCGCAAACTGCGATCATGCAATTAAGTTGCTCGCACTGGGTGCCTCGGCAATCAACATCGCAACCTTCATCCGCCACGCCATGCCTGCTGCCGAGACGCAGCGCTATGAATCGAAGCTGGCTGCAAATTTGTTGGGAAATATTCCGAATGTGCCAAAAGTTGCGCGGGAATTGCCGCAAGTTGAACGCGCGCTCACGGAACTGATTCAGCGACTGTCTGAGACACTGCGTTTCGCAGGTTTACTGGAAGTCACGGAACTTGGATCCACTTGCTTGCAAAGCATGAATGCCGAAGTCGCCGCACAACTTGGAATTGCGCCCCTCGCCAATCGCATCAGTTAATTTGACCTTTGTACGAAAATACCTTCAATCGAAGTGTCCAATGAATAGCTCGCCCATAACACCTAGCAACCACCCGCAACACTTACATCACGATGCGCGTTGGGTCGAAATTGTTTTTGACTGTGTGCCGCTGCGCACCGTGGCCAGGACCGATGTTCCGCTCGATGCGTCCCCCAAATTGGCTGCAAAAATGTTGCGAATCAAAGCGGCGATCGAAAAGCACGGCACACTCAACAGTTATTACCTGCACAATGCGACTTGCAGCTTTCATTTCACTAACGACCCGTTACAAGGAATGGTGCAATTCAGTTTTGAGGGTGTCGTAATGACTGACACCCACGACCTGGAAGCTCGTAGCGCAGACCTGAAAGTGGACCTCGCCCGTGAGACTTGCAGTTGGATTAATCAGACCATCGTCGACTGGCTGAATGCAACGGTCCCCCAAGCGGTGCGAGTCGAATTCAATCGATTCATCAGTGCGGGCGATTTGAGCCAAGCTATCAAGCGAATGGAGAAAATCCAACAGGACAGTGACGCTGCTGGTGGTTTCGTTGGCATGTACCTCTAACCCGGCTGAATTAAATCGTCAGCCGACGCGTCAGTTTGTAGATTGCGCTATTTGATAGTTTTCGGGCCGACGGCCCAGCAATTTGCTAGCCCAGGCCATCGGCGCCATCGGCCTGGGTGCACAAACAAAAAAGATGCTGTCATCCCTTCGGAATAAATGACGCATCCACCCTCGCGATTCTTCAACGATCTTTCGCCCTTGTGCCCTGCGTGACAAACAATGTAAGTACCATTCCGCCCAACAAACTGATCACCATGAACAAGATAAATGAATCCGGCGATTGCGACCAACTCCAATTGTCCGTGAGCGTCGTTCCAAAGATCGCACCCAGCGTTGCGAAGGGAAAGAACAACGCCGCCAAAATATTTAGCCGATGCGTGGCCACCATCATCTTATGAGCCGATTGAGCTTGTTCGTCAGCTCGTCGCACAATGGCAACATCCATTGAGTTCTTCGAATCCTCGTACAACAATTCCGCCTGACGTGCGAGGTCGTAGGCTCGATCGCGATGATCGATCAGCTCGCGCGCATTGGGGACGGCCTTCCGAGCCTCCTCAAGGGCTTCGAGCAAATTGCGGCTCGACCGCACTATGGGAGCCAGACCTTCAAGCAGCGGTAGGTAGTCGTCGGCATTCAAGGCTGCAACTTCTTGATGTTCAAACGCATCCAGACGTTTCGAATAACTATCCAGATGCATGCTGAGCGCGACGCGACCAGGATCGCCGTTGCTGCATTGCCATTCGCCACCCGAGTCCCGCCAAAACAGCACGCCCCGCCGGCTCACCTCGTCGTGTTCGGGCACCAAATGCGCGACGATCAGCAAATGCCCCTCCGCATCCATGCAACGTTGCCGACCAACCGTCGTACCCAACCGATTGCGAAACTCATCCGGAAACGACGTCCAGTTCGCAGGTATCAATGGGGCTTGAACCATCTGTGTTTTTCCTATCATGGTTTCTTGTTGCAAACGAAGCACTAATGTGGGTTTTGTTCACTTGCATCTTCTGAGCCATAGTATAACCGCGAGCCCAACGGGCCACGCAACAGTGTATCAACGTCAGCTTCCGGCGGAGAAGGGACCTACATGCATTTGCGATACCCATGTGCGATCTATCCAATTCCCTGGCAAAAAGCGGCTTAAAGCGAGTTAGATGCATTTCCCACCTGTGAAAGTTTTATAATAATTTGTAACTTTTCCCCGGGTAATCATGATTCAGGCAGATACGTTCCACCGTAGCTCACTGTTGCGGAGAGTGGCCATGTAATGCTGCACAGTGCTTCACCAACAACGAGTTCCGTGATGTCGGCTCAACTTAATTTTCAAGATGGAACCTTGCTCCTGGAGGAATGGACGAAGCTAGGCGTAGAAAAAGTTTTCGGCGAAAAGCTGTTTACCTTCGATCCGCGTTCCAATATTTGGCGTTGCGAGGCTAATCGATATCATGCTGTCTGCGAATTATTGAAGGCGAAGGCGGTTGGAACGCGAGATGACGTGCCGCGATGGCAGACGGTCAATTGGGCGAAGGTCAGTTTGCCGGAATTGCGGACCGAGCAAAGGCAGGCTGTCGATGCTTGGACCAACGCCAAGCGCGGAATCGTGGTCATGCCAACCGGAACCGGTAAGACTGAAGTGGCGCTGCAGATCATGTCGCAAATGCGTTGTAGTACGCTTGTCGTTGCGCCCATCCGTGATTTGATGTATCAGTGGCATCGTCGAATTCTTCGCGGGCTGGATTACGATAGTGGTGTGATCGGCGACAGCCTGTTTAATGTAAAGGCGGTCTCGGTAACCACTTACGATAGTGCTTGCATTCATATGCCGCGACTGGGAAATCAATTCAAACTGGTCATCTTCGACGAGTGTCATCATTTGCCAGGACCGATTCGGCGCGACGCAGCCCGACTCTGTGCAGCACCCTACATGCTGGGCCTAACCGCTACACTCGAACGCTCCGATGGAAAGCATGTTGATTTGACGGAGCTGATTGGACCGGTCGAGTATCGCGTTGAGATGGCTGATGTACGAGGCAGTACGTTGGCCGACTACACTGTCTTTCGCGTACCAGTTCATTTAAATGAGAGCGAGCAACTTCGATACGACGAATTGTCGGCTCAAGTCCAGGGTTATTACTTCAAGCGAATTACGGACGATCCCGATTTCACATGGGGGACGCTCGCAGCGGAATCTGGCAGGGATCCCGAAGCACGCCGAGTTTTAAAGGCATTTCGAGAAAAACAGTCGATTGAGGATCGAGCTTTAGAAAAACTGCGAATTCTGGAGGACCTGTTTCGGCTTCATCTGGGCAGCCCAGTTTTGGTTTTTACTGGTTCGAACGCAATGGCTAGAGAGGTTTCTCGGCGATTCCTGATCCCCTGTTTGCTCAATCACTGTGGCAAAGCGGAGCGCTTGGATTACCTTGAAGGACTTCGAAGCGGCAAGTATCCTGCGATAGTTGCCAATCAGGTCCTCGACGAAGGGGTCGACGTTCCTGAAGTCAAAGTCGCCATCGTACTGGGCGGCAAGGCATCTACGAAGCAGGCCAAGCAGCGTTTGGGAAGAATTCTGCGTCGTAACGGAGATGAAAAAGCGGTACTCTACGAAGTAGTCACCCAGGACACGAACGAATCAAAACGCTCGCGAAAGCGACGGGACAGTGATGCTTACACGGGAACTCGCCATCGCCGACTATGAACGCGGTCAAGTGAATCCGGATCGACTGACCACCAAAAAGCACTCGCATTACGCAGAGTATGCACGCAGGATGTGCGCGATCTATGAATCCGGCGTCGGCCAAACGCGGCGTGTGCTCCATCAACAGATTCACCAAGTTTTCGCCGATGAACCCGACTGTCCGACGCGCCGCATCGATGCATTTTGCAAGCTGTTAGACGAAGTATCGGAGTATCAGCGCGATGCTTCGGGCAAATTCGCGAAACTCCGTCGCCATGTTTTTCAAGCTGCGGCCAAATTGCATCCCTTGGTTCGCCAGCCCGACGTATTGTTCGAAAACCAAGAGCAATACGCGAAAAGTAAGATCGCTTCCATGCTAGGACAAGAATGGAGCGCGATCGATCGCCAGTTATTTGGCGACTTAATGGAGTTTCATCCGCTGCTCAAGTTCAATGGGTTTTTAGAACCCGCGCGGCTTTTGGCTCGTTATAACACCGCTCAGGCCCAAGCGGTGCTGTACGATGCCGTCAGCATGACCGTCTGGGCGACCGAAAGCTACAAATCGATTTTGCGGTACGCCAAACTGGCACGGCTGATGCATCGTATTGACCGCTGGAGGGAAGGCTACCGCTTTGTTTTCGATGGTCCCGCATCGCTTTTTCATGGGACGCATCGCTATGGTGTCGCCATGGCTAAGTTTCTGCCAAGCCTGCTTTCTTGCTCGAACTGGCGGATGCGTGCGATGCTGAAGCCCAACCGTTTCCAATGGCAAATTCCCTTCGAATTAAACAGCCAATGCGGATTGACCAGCGACACTAAAGTCGAAGGGACATTTGATTCCGCGGTGGAAAGCAAGTTCGCCGACCAATGGGGAATGGAACCTAGAGACGGATGGACGATGAGCCGCGAGACGGAAATCTTGCACCATGGCCAAACCTGCTTCCTACCCGATTTTGTTTTTCGTCACCGGGATGGTCGCTGCGTTCTCATGGAGATCGTCGGTTTCTGGACACCCGAATATCTTCAACACAAGCAGAAAGTTTTGACTGAGTTTGCAAACCATCAAATCATCTTGGCTATCCCGAAATCGACCGCCGAGATGACTTCGATAGTTTCCAAGCGAACCATTGTCTACAAGACAGCGATCAAAGTTAACGACGTCGTCGAGCTCTTGAAAATTGAAACGCCGTGTTCACTAAATGGGAGAATAACATAAATCTCGGAGCTTGCGTGGCAGGCTACGCCCCTAACCCTAAGTGTTACCGGTGTAGGGTGGCACGCCCCGAGTCTTCTCACGCCCTGAGTCTTCTCAAGTTTTGGGCGATATCCATAAAAGAACGGTTTGTGAACCGGTTACTTCGAAGTGATTGCCCAACTACAAATGTTATTTGCGAGGCTTGAGGCTATCGCACTTAATGTTCCCGCCTCTGGCCAAAGGCTACCAAAGTGGGTTCTTTTTTGGCAGTGACTTCAAAGCGAGCTCTGCGAACTTCAGATCCGCCTTGGTGGTGACTTTGATGTTCAGCGGACTGCCTTCGACAATGTGAACGGGATGACCGTGAGCTTCTACGATGCAAGCGTCATCGGTGGCTTGAGATGGTTGGGGGTGTTTTGAATAGGCTGTACGAAGCAATTCCGTGCGGAATACTTGCGGAGTTTGAGCCAACCAGAGTTTTTCGCGCGGCACCGTGGCTTCGATGACTTGATCGGCGCTCACGCGTTTCAAAGTTGCGTTGCAGGGAGTCGCCAGAATTGCCGCGCCCGTCGATTTGGCTTTGGCGAACACTGCATCAACCCAGACTTCTGAGATACATGGGCGGGCCGCGTCGTGAATAGCGACGAAAGGCAGGTCCGCACGAACCTCCTTAAGCCCGTTGAGTACGCTTTGGGCGCGGGTCGCGCCACCTAGGACCAATTGAGCCCCCAACAACGCTAGGTTGCCGCCGAATTTCTCAACGAACATTTCGCGATCGTCAGGCGCAATCACCATGATGATCTGACCGACGTCGCTGCGATTGGAAAACGCTTCGGCGGCATACATCCACAGTGGCCGACCGGCTAGTGGCACCACAACTTTCTTGTAGTGCGGATCGCTGAAGCGTTGGCTCATGCCTGCTGCCGCCAAGATAACTGCGAATTGCGACACGTCGAACTCCTGATGTTACGCGGCGGTTAGGCGTCTTAATCGTTACAACCCTCGAAATTGTTACACGCTCGCAGCAATCGTCAATCTGCCTGCGCGATAGGGCGTGCCCAGGGGAACTACAAGCTAGGCTTGAACATCGTCGCCCTCCGCTTAGTGCGGAGGTGATCGCGCCAAAGTCTAGACTGTTTCAGTTGGTAAACCGCATGTCAGCCGTTGAATCCCTCTCCCATGAAAATGCACTAGCCTTTCGACTTTTAAGGATGAATACGGTCCCGCACGACTTTTGGTTGTGGCTCAGCGGATTGAGCAGTACGCCGTTGAATAGCATCGCGACTTGGATCGACCCGAACGTCTTGCGATCGATCGAAGAGATCATCGCGCCGAATTTGATCGACGCCAGCGACAATGATCGCATCCGATTCTCTGGTACGGGCGCTTGGATCGCTGCGATTCTCGGGTACTCGAACCGACGGGCCGCCGAGCTCAAATTGAATTGCAGCCGCCAGATGATGGCGGCCTGCCTACTGCCGCTCTATCGCAGCCTCGCCACGGGTAAGTTGCCTGAAGCGCTCGAACAAACTCGCAATCGCTTAACTGAGATGTTAGTCTTGGTCGGCATCGCGGAGGAATTGGGGGAGGACTTAGCCCAATTGCTGCAGAGTCGCGGCGCGCCGGAAACATCGCCTTACTCCATCCTAAAGTCCGTTCTCGAATTCGACCTCGTGTTAGCTGGCACGCAGTTTCGCCAAGCAGCTCGCACTTTCGATTCAGGACGTGAACAGTTAACTCAACGTCCTGATAGCCAAGCGGTTCCCGCACAGCTCGCACGACCGCGCGGCGGTTTGGTCTGGTCGGATCCGCAGTTGTTATGGCAAATCGCTGGCGAACTCGTAGCAAAGAAAGCTGAGATCGTGTTGCCACGCCCATGGGCGGATATCGG
>JAYVHC010000316.1:0-1730 GCA_043771575.1 Planctomycetia bacterium | reverse complement strand
CGGGCCGTGAGCGGATTCTTCGAATCCGTTATCTCACGCGCTAGTTGCAACCGGCCACTACCCGCATCTGTAATCACCGATCCCTCCAGCGCCTCGAGCAGCCGCCGTTCAACCATGGGGCCATTACTGTCTGGGCTGCCGCGTATGAGGATCGGATGGTTCTCACCCGTTCCATCGATCATCGCCATGGCCACATTCGATTCCCAGCGCGTCTTGGCCGCCAAGTTGTCCAGCGAATGTTTCCAAGCTTGGATGGCTGATTGCCAATCGGCCGCCGGCGCTGGCAACTCCGTGGACAACCAATTACCCGTATTGGCACACACCGCATCCAGGGCCGTCCCTAAAATCAATGCGGTGTTGAAACTGCCTGCGTCCGCCTTACCTAGCTCAATGGTCGACAAGATTTGAATGAGCGGTTCGGCATGGGCATCGATCGCAGTCAATTCGGGTGCTGGTCCATCGATAACTTGAACCACTTCGAACGGTTTGCCATCAATGGGAGCGAACTCGACATGCACGCGTTTGCCTTGGTAACGCTGCAAGGCTTGTGTCACCCAGCGATATTCCGGCAGCGCTTTATCATCACGGAACTCGCGCCGTGTCTCGCCATGCAATGGACCAGCCAGCAAACGCATCGAGTCGACGGCCACAAACGCTTGGCACTGCCCGCGGATCAAGTAAGTCAACTCGCCCGAGGTCAGTTCGAATGTCGGCGTCAGCAGCGTGCGTCCACTGGTATCGATCTGACTGTAATTGTTCAACCTGTTAACCGTTTCAGCAGTCGACTTGAGCCCCGCCCAGTAGGAATCAAAATGCGCGGCCGGAAAAACCTGCCAGCGAGCGGTCGCTGTCTCACCACGCTGCAGATCAAGCGACCGGGCTGTCACTGGCCCTGCACCAAATCCAGGTCCCTCACAAATCCAGGCAGCTGAATTCGTGTAATCCGTTCGCAGCCTGCTATCACCGGTTGCTAGCGGTGTAGCGAACTTCCAAACCAACGCGTTGCCGTCTGACCGCTGTTCGGCCATCTTCTTCCAAAGGATGTCTTTCAAAGAGGGGTTTTCAGCGCACCGCTCGAGCAACTGCTGCAGTCTCTCTCGCAAACTTGCTTGCACTGCGTCCCGTGCGAGTTGACGTTCGTGCTCGATCTGGCGATGTTCCAATTCGGTTTCAAAACGAACCATGCGATAGTGACTGCTGCGCAAGAAACCAAAAAGCGCATAGTAGTCAGCTGTTCCGATCGCATCGAATTTGTGATCGTGGCAACGAGCACAGGCAACGGTTAAACCCATCGTGGATTTTGAAAGCACATCGATCATGTTATCAAAGCGATCCGTTTCGTCTTTGCGCGAATCGACTGGCGAGTGAACCCATTCGCCCAAATGCCAAAATCCGGTCCCAATCAGCGATTCATTCCAACCGCGAACTGGATCGATACGCGGCTTAGGCATCAGGTCGCCCGCAATCTGTTCGGTTATAAATTGATCGTAGGGTACATCTTCATTGATTGCCCGGATTACATAATTGCGATAATGAGTTGCACCAGGCACGTCTTCGTCAAACTCGTGCCCGCGGGACTCAGCGTAACGGACCAAGTCGAGCCAATGACGACCGAAGCGGACACCGAATTGGGGCGATGCAAGCAAACAGTCCACCATCTTTTCGTACCATCCTACGTCCTGATCGTTCAGATGCGAGTCCAACTCGGCCACCGTCGGCGGAATCCCAAG